>NZ_JBHSCH010000060.1:0-27056 GCF_042651065.1 Teichococcus aestuarii | reverse complement strand
ACGCCCCGCAACCGCCTGCTCGCCGCCCTGCCGCCGGACAGCCTCGCCCGCCTCTGGCCGAAGCTGGAACGGGTGGAGATGCCGCTCCGCCAGGTGCTGCACGACGTCGAGGTGCCCATCGAGCACGTCTATTTCCCGGAAAGCGGGTGGTGCTCCATGCTCTCCTATACGGAGGATGGAGATGCGATGGAGGTGGGGCTTATCGGAACCGAGGGGGTGGTTGGTCTGCCTGTCGTGCTCGCCGATGAGTTCGACGATCTGGAGGCCATAGTGCAAGCCCCCGGCGATGCCTTCCGCCTGGATGCGGGCGCGCTGCGCGAGGCGATGGACGAGGACCGCGACCTGCGGCATCTGCTGCTGCGCTACGCCCTGGTTCATCACGGGCAGGTGGCGCGGACCGGAGCCTGCAACGGGCGCCACCATATCGAGGATCGCCTCGCCCGTTGGCTGCTGATGGCGCATGACCGGGCTGAGGGGGACGAGTTCCCCATGACGCATGAGTTCATGTCGATGATGCTGGGGGTGCGGCGGGCCGGCGTGACCGTGGCGGCCCGCGTGCTGCAGAAGGCGCAGTTCATCCGCTACGAACGCGGCCGCCTGGAGGTAACGGACCGGCCAGGCCTCGAGAGCGCAAGCTGCGAATGCTACGGCATCCAGCGCCGTGCTTCCGACCGCCTGTTTGGCGGAAACAAGGTCCCTTATCGTCGGTGAGCCAGCCATTAGGAAGGCGGATCTTTCACGCTTCTTTGTACGGTTCCGTACATGGCTTCGGCGCTCGACCTGTCTAAGTAGTGGGCATTGCCTGCCGCGACCCTTCCGGCGCAGGTGACTGAGAGACGCTGCGCGCTCCCGCCGGCACCCTGTCGCAGGAGCCGGCCATGGTTCTCTCCGCTCAGCCTCCACCCGTTTTCCGCAACCGCCTGCTGGCTGCCCTGCCGCCGGAAGCCCTGGCGCGGCTATGGCCGCAGCTCACCCTGGTCGAGCTTTCCAGCCGCCAAGTGCTGTGCGCACCGGAGCAGCCCATCACCGCCGTCTACTTCCCCGAGACCGGCTGCGTCTCCATGCTCGCCTACATGCAGGATGGCCACCCCACCGAGGTGGGGCATATCGGCCATGACGGCATAGTCGGGTTTCCAATCCTGCTCGAGGGCGACCGCGACGGACTGGAGACCATGGTGCGGCACTCCGGCACGGCTTGGCGGATGGGCGCGGCTCTGTTCCGGGAGGAGCTGGCGCAGATCCCGTTCCTGCGCTCCCTTCTGCGACGCTATGCCCTGGTACATTACGAGCAGGTGGCGCGCGCCGCCGCCTGCAACGGCCGCCACGGGATCCGGGAGCGCCTGGCCCGGTGGCTCCTGATGGCGCATGATCGGATCGAAGGTGACACCTTCCCGGTGACCCATGAATATCTCAGCATCATGCTGGGCGTGCGTCGTGCCGGGATCACCGAGACGGCGGGTGCCTTGCACAAGGCCGGCATCATCTGTTCCGCGCGAGGGCAGATTACGGTGATGGACCGGCTCGGCCTGGAGAGCGCCGCCTGCGAATGCTACGGCTCCGTCCGCCGCGCCTGGGACCGTCTCTATGGGCAGCAGGACAAGGCACCGGCTCTCGTCTGCAACTGATAATCCTTGATTGTCGTATGTCTGGCTCCCCCCAGGCCCAGGCTGCCTTATTCGTCAGCGAGAGCATTCAGATGAGCGGCCTTCAGCAAAGGGCCGAACAGGCCAGCCAGAGAATGGAGGCTGCGCTGATAACCGCGCACACTATGGGAACCAGATGTGTCTGTAGCACTGTCGTTCTCCCTTTGACGCTAGCCTTTTTTGATGAATGCGTCATTTTAAGCATCACGAATTAGGGAAAATCAACCTAAAGGTTTTTCCTGGTGATCCTGGGACAGATCCGCGTGAGCGCCGGACCCTGCTCAGCAAATCCGAGGTCAAACGGAAAGAGGAACCTGGCTTAGCCGTGTCCCTCTGAAAACTGGCCGCTGAGCGCAAAATTCTGGCTGCTTGGCCTCGGAAAATCGATGCCTTGCTGCAACTAAGGCTGTCTGCCGTGGTTGAGCTGATGTGCTTCCTCGGCACACTAGAGGGCGGACATTGGTGGCAACGGTGCCCTGTCGGGGCCTCCCGGTAGGGCGCCGTTGTTCCGACTAGATTTTTATCGGCCGTATCTATTCCCGAGCGTGGCCAAAATCTGAGGTCTCTCGATCGGGCCCGGTACGAGCGCCGCGGCGCAGCGCCGCCTGCAGACGATCGATCATTTCACTGCGCTTGTAGGGCTTACCCAGCACCTCAAGCGTAATGTCTCGGGGGCCATTCAGCGACATCTCGTCATTATAGCCGGTGGTCAGCACCACTGGCACATCAGGGCTGCGTTCGCGCACCCATTCCCCGAGAACCAACCCGTTGGCTCCACCTGGCATCAGCACGTCCGAGAACACGAGGCTGAATGGGTCGTTCGCCGCCTTGGCCTCATCAAAGCGCTCAAGCGCCTGCTCAGCGCTGTAGGCGACGACCACGCGGTAGCCAATGTCAATCAGCGCCTCCTGAGCCATGTGGGCGATCTCCCGACTATCATCCACCACAAGGATCAAGGGGGGCGCCGTGGATTCGCTCAGCGCGCGCGTCTGATAGCCGCTCTGCTGTGCCTCGAACCGCTGATCCTCCGTTTCCTGCACCATCTTTGGAAAGATCATGCGGATCGTGGTGCCACGCCCCGGCTCGCTCTCGATCTCCAGCCGGCCACCGGATTGCTGAACAAAGCCCTGAGCCATGGCGAGGCCAAGGCCGGTACCCTGCCCTTGCGGCTTGGTGGTGAAGAAAGGTTCGGTGGCGCGCGCCTGGATGTGTGGGGGCATGCCCGTGCCCTCGTCACTGACCGAAAGTATGACGTAATCACCTGGCTCCAGGTGATGTGCCGCGGCGTTGCCGTTGAGGTGGATGGCCTTGGTCTTCACGGTGATTGCACCGCCATTGGGCGAAGCGTCACGCGCATTCACCACAATGTTGAGCAGCGCCATCTCGAGATGCACCGGATCCACCTTCACCTCGGGAAGGCGCCGCTGCAGACTAAGGTAAAGCTCGGCTCGTTGCCCCACCGAACTTTCCAGCAATTCGCCGAAGGAATTCACCAGCTGGCTCAGGTCGACGCCTTTCGGCTCGAGCCGCGAGCGACGAGCAAAAGCCAGCAACTGGCGGGTTAGTTTGGAGCCGCGTTCCGCAGCCGCCGTAGCAGCGGAATGATATCGTTCAAAAGCGCGTTCGTCATGGCGCTTATGTTTCATTATCTCCAGGCTGCCGTTGACGATCTGCAGCATGTTGTTGAAGTCATGGGCTAGCCCAGCAGTAAGCTGACCAATGGCTTCCATCTTCTGCGCCTGCCGCAGCGACTGCTCGCTCTCCCGCCGTTTGGAGACGTCAAGCTGGCTGGCGAAAAAATAGATCAACTCTCCAGACTGGTCGAATACCGGCCCCATGAAGATCGCGTTCCAGAAGGGTGTGCCGTCCCGCCTGTAATTCAGGATCTCAAGGGCGATTGGACGTTGGTCCCGTATAGCCTCGCGCAGTTGAGTGACCGCCATCGGATCGGTTGCGGCGCCCTGGAGAAAGCGGCAGTTGCGGTTCAGCACCTCTCCCTCCTCATAGCCGGTCAGGTCGAGGAAGGCATTGTTGGCGAAGACGATTGGGCAATCACTCTGCCTCGGATCGGCTAAGATCATTGGCATCCGCGTCATCTCGACAGCAGCGAAGAACACGCTGCCTCGGTTTTCAATGCTCGGATCGACAATGTTTGCCTGTTTCCAATGATGGAGCCCAGGTCGCCCTAGTGGTTCAAGGGCACCCTGGTCCATGGCACCTGCAGCCGGTATGCCGGTATCATTGGCCTGATCAGGAGCAGAGCCGTCTACTTTTTTGCCCATCGATGGATTTTTGAAACCTTCTGCAGAGATGCTGACATGGTGGTGCCCGAAAAAATCAGCTCGAGCTTTGAAGTTTTCACAATTTTTCAGTAGCGGATTATTTCGGCTGCCCTGCTCCGTACGATTGGCGTGGTTGTCTTTTTGCCAAGGGCAAAATGTGGTGCTTGCTGATTGTGCAAGCGACCGCGGCAGGTATTTCGGTGCACTGGAGATGCAGGATGCTGTGCCATGAGTGCGCGTACGCCGGTCGCTAGCGCGCGGTGTCATGTGGATGCGGCCGGCGGCACCAGGCTTAGCCCACAGGACCAGCGCCTGACGGTGATCTGCTCCATGTCCAGGACACGAGCCACCTCTGCCGGCTTCCAATCGAGATCGACCAGGCACTGCCGGAACTCTTTGGGCGTCATTGAAGGTCAGCCTGCGCCGCTTTGAAGGCACCGTGCGCCGTGCGCCGTGCGCCGTGCGCGGTGCGCAGGGCCGCCACGGCCGCCTCCGCCTGCCGCAGGCCAATGCTGGCTTATCGGGCGTCCCTGCGTACCACCGTGCAGGCGCCTTTTTCGGCGGCACGGCAGGAGCATTTCTGCTTCTGGAGATCACTCCTCTGTTGCTCTACCTCACAACCACCGGTTAGTGTTCCCCTCGTATCTCCACTTTAACGAGTGGCTGATAGGCTAACCGCCCAGCCTTCCTCCCCCGCGGGCTGGGCGGTCTCGAGAGTCCAGACGTTGGCCCTCTCAAGCCGTCCGCCTTATCCCGTCGAGTGCGGCGGGATCGGCGGCAGCCTGACCAGCCGCCACCCGGAGCGCTCCAGCTGCTCGAGCACACGGTCCGCGGCTTGGTCTGGCGCTGGGCAAGCCAGGGTTTTCCCCAGCGGCCGACCCTCAAGACTGTAGCGGAGCACATAGCAGACAGCCTCCAGCACGGCGTCACGCTCGGTGCTCTCCAGCTCATCCATGTCGGCGCGATTAGCTAAGTGCTCCGATGCCAGCCGCATCACCAGAATGCGGCCCCGCGCACCGGATTGATCACCTCGCCAGCCTTACACGACTTCACGAGAGCGACGCGTGTGACAGAGCGGGCGCAAACGCTGCAGCGCATCTGATCCGCCATGGCTTCGACGGACATCTCGCCCCGTGCGTCCAGCACCTCCTCCACGCAGACCAGCCGATTGGGTGGGCAGGTCGGATCAGCGCAGCGCGTGCGGATCAACCATCCTTCCCAGTGGGACAGTGGAGCCTCTCGGAAAGACAGGAGGGTGAGGGGGGCGGCCGGAGCCGGGCGGACGTGCATGTCTAATCTCCATCATCAGTCGGCCCCCGCCGAATCGCCCCGCTGCGGACGCTATCATGCAGAACGAAAGAAGAACAAGATTCGCGTGATAGCAGGGAGATCTTTAGGGTCTTGTCGCTATCCTCGGCTGATGCTGGCCATTCGCGCTGTATCTCCGGATCTTCTCGCTGCCCTGCTGATCGGCTTATCGCGACCGCCTCAGGCAAGCGCCACGGAGTTGGTGGGCCTGGTCGTGGGCATTTGGCGGCGAGACCCTGACGCGGCTGATCGCCGAGCGGGAGCAGGTAAAGGTGCGGCTGGCCGAGATCGACGCGCTGGAAAGCCGACAGCTCTGGGGCGCGTGCCAGTCGCTGGCCGACTTAGCCTTCCAGCGGAGCGTACGGGTGGAAGTGGTCGACACCGACCGGTACGGCCGAACGGTAGAGAAGGTCTGGCTGGGCGGCCTGGATGTGAACCGCAAGCTGGTCAGGCGAGGGGATGCCGGGGTCTAATGGCAATACCTGCGTGACCAGTCGATGCTGGCGGTCGAGCGAGATGCCCGGGCAGCACGCCGCGGGCTTTAGAGGTTACCGGAGGCGGAGAGGGTGCCGCCTTGGATGTGGCGACGCGCTGCTAGAAAAGGCGACCTCGGTTAGACAAAGACTGGCCTAAGCGCTTGATTTTCTGCGGTGCTCTTCCGTCGGTTAGATACAGTAATTGGTTCTATTATCAGGTTTCTATCAATCCCGCCGCGGACACCATTCCTCCAAATTTCCATCTAAAAACAGATGAACAGATGAAGCGTCCGCCTGACCTGGAATGCGGTTGGGCAAACGACGTTCATGAATCGCCGCCAGCGATCTGCAGCATGGCAGCGATGGCTAAGGTCAGGACTTGCTGTCCGAAGAACATGGCGGCCGCGAGGCGGATGGCCGACATGGCGGTGCGGGCGGAGCGGTCGTGACGCAGGGCAATGCGACGCAGCCCTTGAGCCTGCCGGACATGGTCTCGATGCGGTGCCGCTTCGGGGTGGCGCGGGCCAGCCGCGTGGCCGGCCCGCGCGACTGTCACGAGGCGGCGTCCTGCGCATGCTCCAGGAAGAAGCGGAGCATCTCGCGCGAGGCATCGGGTCCACGCGGGTCGGTGTAGGAGCCGGCGGGGCTGCCGCCGGACCAGGCATGGCCGCCGCCGTGGATGAGCCATTGCTCGAGCACCGTCTGCCCCGCGGCATCGGCGTGCAGGGTGCGGCTGTAGGCGTGCCCGTCCGCCACCTGCCCGCGCTGCGTCTCGGTGCGGAGCCCGCTGGGCGCGGCGGCAGCCGATTGCGCGATGACCTGGTCGCCGTTGCGGGGATGCACGGTGGTGTCCCGGTCGGCATGGAAAACGATCGTCGGTATCACCCGCGCCGCATCCCCGGTCCGGAGGGGCGTGCCAGCGGCGCCCTGCCGCATGGCGGCGAGGGCTGAGGTGAGGTCGCGGGCCGCGCCGCAGGCCAGGCCGGAATGCACCCCGACCGCGGCATAGAGGTCCGGATAGGATTGCCCCATGATGGCGGCGGCCGCCCCGCCAGCCGACAGCCCGGCGACGTAGACCCGCCGCGGATCGGCTGCGTGTTCGCGCATGACCTGCCGGGTCATGCCCGCGATCAGCGACGGCTCCCCCTGGTCGCGCTGCTGGTCGCCCGGGCTGAACCAGTTCCAGCACTTCTGGGCGTTGGCGGAACTCGGCTGCGCCGGATACAGGATGAGCACGCCGTGCTCCTCGGCGAGCAGGTTCATGCGTGTCCCGGCAGCGAAATCGTCGGGTGACTGGGTGCAGCCGTGCAGCATGACGACCAGCGGCACCGGCCCGCTGCGACGGGTGCTGGGGATGTACAGCTTGTAGGCGCGGCTCCCGGCTTTGGCGCCGAAGGACCCCGCCACGAACCGCGCCCCCTCGGGCATTGGCCCGGGCGCGGCGGCCGGCCCGCGCCGTGCCAGCCCCTCCAGCCCCTGTCCCAGGCCGCCCTGGTTGAACTGGTCGAGGAAGCCGCGCAGCGCCTCCGGCATTTGCGGCAGGGGGGCCTTGCCCATGCCGGCAGCCGGCCAGGGGCCGCCCGCCTTCCGGCGTGCTGCGGCGGCAGCCGGGGCCGGGGCCGGCTCCGACACCTCGCCGGTCTCGGGGTTCACGTCGATGATGCGCGGCGGCCGCGCAGCCGGGATGCCGAGGCCGCCCTGTGGCGTGGCCGCTGCAGGATCAGCCGCCGCATTGCCTTGCAGGAGACGCTGCAGCAGCGCGGAAGCTTCGGCGAGCCGGCCTTCGCGGGTGAGGCGGGCCGCCTCAAGCATGTCCTTTGGGAGCATCGCGTTCATGTCTGGTGCTTTCAATGCGCGGAGACAGGCCAGCCATCCTTGCAGGGAGGCTCGCTCTGCATCCCGTCATGGGAGGCCGGTGGCGGAAAACGTCGGCCGCCATCCCGATGCGAGGCGGCGGTCAGCAGCGTGCGGTGCGTTTCGGGACGATCAGCGGGTGCGGTCGGCCAGGGCGGCCTTCACCGCGGCGCTGGCCTGAAGTGCGCCCAGGACGGAGACCGAGCCGATCGCCGCTCTGGCCAGCTCGGGCGTGACGTCGGCCGCGATGCTCGCGAGGCCCAACACCCGGATGTGGAGCATCTGCCCGGCCTCGCGTGCCGCCTCGAGATCCTCGCGGCTGTAGTGCCGCAATCCGAGATCCAGGTTCTTCCGCGTGACCGACTGCCTGGCCGCGTCGGCATGCCGCTCGATCTGGTTGCGGATGGCGGTGCGGATGAAGTCGGTACGGTTGGAGTAGAAGCCGTCCTGCACCAGCAGGTCGATGTGGCCAAGATCGACATAGCCAAGGTTGATGGTGATCTTCTCGGTGTCGCCGCCCGCCTTGGGCCGCAGCTCGCGCACATTGCTCGGCATCGTTCTGCCATCCCCTTGCCATCCACATGGATGGTAAATTGGGTGCCGAGATGGAGAATGCAAGCAGCCGGCATCTCTGGTCGTGAGGAAGGGCATCCTGGCCTTCTCTGCCATGGCCCTCCCCGCCCGGTCGTTGGAAGCTTCGGCCAGCCTGGAGCGGGTTCGCCCGGTGGCGTATGCCGGGCTGCGATGATGCTTGATGCATCGAAGGGCAAGGTATAGATTCAGGGCATGGAAGCCCTGCGCCGTTCCCCTCCGCCCCGTGTCGATTATGCCTCCCGGGATTACTGGGCGGGGACGATCAAGATGGGCCTGTCCAAGTTCTTCATCCTGCGTGTCCTGCACGAGGGGCCGATGCACGGCTACGACATCGCCCGCGCCGTCGAGCGCACCACCGGCGGCTGCTGCTCGCCGACCGAGGGAACCATCTATCCCGTCCTCCGCGAATTCGAGAGCGGCGGCTTCGTCACCGTGGCCGAGGAGGTCGTCAGCGGCCGCCAGCGCAAGGTCTATGCGCTGACCGAGGCCGGCCGCGCCGCCTTCCGCGTTGCGCTGGAAGCCTGGATGGAGGCGACCGCGGCCCTGCAGGATACCGGGCGGGCCTTTGCCGCCGCCGACCGCGCGCGCGCCGCGCGCCCCTCCGGCGGGGATTGCTGCGGATGAGCCATCGCGCGGCTTCTCACGCCATCATACCTTACCCTCCGATGTATCAGGGAGCGTGCCCATGACCACCTCCAGTCTTCCGGTCGCCATCATCGGCGCTGGTCCCGTCGGGCTGGCCGCCGCCGCGCAACTCCTCGCCCGCGGGATCGAGCCGCTGCTGCTCGAGGCCGGGCCAGCGGTGGGCCATGCGGTCCGCGCCTGGGGCCATGTGCGCATGTTCTCGCCCTGGGCCTTCAACACCGATGCCGCGGCGCGGGCGCTGCTCGCGGCGGAGGGCTGGACGGCGCCCGAGCCCGGCCACTACCCGACCGGCGCGGAGCTGGTGGCGGACTACCTGGCGCCGCTCGCCGCCACGGCGGCCCTGCGCGGGCGCATCCGCACCGGTGCGAAGGTGGCCGGCGTGGCGCGCCGCGACCTCGGCCGCCTGCATGACGTCGCCGGCCGCGAGGCCACGCCCTTCGTGCTGCATGTCGAGACCTGCTGCGGCACCGAGGCCCTCGAGGCGCGCGCGGTGATCGACTGCTCGGGCACCTGGAACGCGCCGAACCCCGCCGGCAGCCACGGCCTGCCCGCGCCGGGCGAAGCGGCCCAGGCCGGGCGCATCGCCTATGGCATCCCCGACATCCTCGGCGCGGAGCGCATGGCCTATGCGGGGCGGACGACGCTCGTGGTCGGCGCCGGGCACTCCGCCATGAACGCGGTGCTCGACCTGGCCGAGCTGGCGGGGGAGGCGCCCGGCACGCGCATCCTCTGGGCCTTCCGCCGCCCGCTCGGCGCGGTGAGCTTCGGCGGCGGCGCCAGGGACGGGCTCGCCCGGCGCGGCGCGCTCGGCGCCCGCGCCCAGGCGCTGGTGGAGTCCGGCGCGGTCACCGCCCTCGCGCCCTTCCTGATCGACTGTATCGCGGAGCGGGACGGCGCCCTTGCCGTCACCGGCCGGCAGGCGGCGGGGTCGGTGACGGTCGGCGCCGACCGCATGATCGTCGCGGCCGGCTTCCGCCCGGACCTGTCCTTCCTGCGCGAGGTGCGGCTGGCGCTCGACCCGGCGGTGGAGGCGACGCCGGCGCTCGCGCCGCTGATCGACCCCAACCTGCATTCCTGCGGCACCGTCCGCCCGCATGGCGAGGCCGAGCTGCGCCAGCCGGAGGCCGGCTTCTACATCGCTGGCATGAAGAGCTACGGCCGCGCGCCCACCTTCCTGCTGGCGACGGGGCATGAGCAGGTGCGCTCCATCGCGGCCTTCCTCGCCGGCGACCTGGCGGCGGCGCGCCGTGTCGAGCTGGTGCTGCCGGAGACCGGCGTCTGCTCCACCGAGCGCGTGGCGCCCGCCTGCTGCGCGCCGGCGGAGGCGCCGGTCGCGGTGCCGGTGCCGGTGAAAGCCGGCGGCTGCTGCGGCTGAGGGCGCGACGGTGAGCACCGCCCCGCCCGCGCCCCGCGCGGCCGGCGGGCCGCGGATGGGGGTGATCACCGCCATCGGGCTCGGCCAGATCCTCTCCTGGGGCTCGACCTACTACCTGCCCGCCGTGCTGGCGGTGCCGATCGCCGAGGAGACGGGCTGGCCCCTCGGCTGGCTGTTCGGCGCGCTCTCGGCCGGGCTGGTGGTCTCGGGGCTGGTGTCGCCGCGCGTCGGGCGGTTCATCCACCGGCATGGCGGCCGCCCCGTGCTCGCCGCCGCGGCGGCGCTGATCGCGCTGGGCCAGATCGGGCTCTGGGCGGCGCCGAACCTGGCGGCCTTCGTCGCGGCCTGGGTGGTCATCGGCCTGGGGATGGGGGCGGGGCTCTACGATCCCGCCTTCTCGGCGCTGGGCCGCCTCTATGGCGAGGCGGCGCGGCCGGCGATCACCCGGGTGACGCTGTTCGGCGGCTTCGCCAGCACGCTCTGCTGGCCGCTGACGGCGCTGCTGGAATCCTGGCTGGGCTGGCGCGGCGCCTGCCTCGCCTATGCGCTCCTCCATCTCGTCCTGGTCCTGCCGCTCTACCTCGCGATGCTGCCGAAGGAGGCGCGCGCGCCCGAGCCGGCCGCCACGGCGGCGGGCGCCCCGCCGCCCGGCCACCTGCCGGCGGAGCAGCGATTCGCCTTCAACCTGCTCGCCGTGGTGTTCACCCTCGCCTATGGCGTGATGACGGTGATCGCCGTGCACCTGCTCACGCTGCTGCAGGCGCGCGGGCTGGAACTGGCGGCGGCGGTCGCCCTCGGCGCGCTGGTCGGGCCCGCGCAGGTCGGCGGCCGCCTGCTGGAGATGGCCTTCGGCGGGCGGGCGCACCCTGTCTGGACGCTGGTGGCCTCCTGCGGCCTGGTGGCGGCCGGCGCGATCCTGCTGCTGGCCATGCCGGGCTGGGCGGCGGCGGCGATCCTGCTCTACGGCGCCGGCAGCGGGCTGCGCTCCATCGTGCGCGGGACGGTGCCGCTCGTGCTGTTCGGCAGGGAGGGCTACGCGATCCTGATGGGGCGCCTGTCGGTGCCGACGCTGCTGGCCACGGCGGCCGCGCCCATGCTCGGCGTCTGGGCGCTGGAATGGCTCGGGGCCGAGGGCACGCTGGTCGCGCTGGCGGTCGCGGGGGTGGTGAACCTCGTCCTGGTGGCGCCGCTGGTGCCGCTCGCGCTCAGGCCGCGCGGCCGGGCCGCCACGGGCTGACGCCGCCCGGGGGGCGGGGCGGTGGAAGCGGCCCGGGCATGGCCTCGGCCCGCCATCCGGTGCGCCACATCCTCCGGCTTCGGCAGCCCGCCCGCATGCGCCACCACCCCTGGCGCGGAGGCCAGGGCACGGGTGCGCCCGGGGCAGAAGAAGCTGCGCACCCTGCCCATGAGGAAGACCACGGGCACCAGCAGCAGCAGGACCTTCGGCACGTCGTAGAGGAAGAGGCGAAGGCCCTGCCCAGGCGCGGATGCCATCCGACCGGCAGATGCGCGGCCATCCATTCCGGGGCGCGGATGAACTGGCCGTAGAGCAGCGCTCAGGCCCTCAGCGCCAGCGCGGTGCCGGCTGGCCAGGAGAGGGAAGGGCGGGGGTTGCCGCTGGCCAGGCTCATGGAGGGCCTCCCCAGGCCGGCGGCGCCTCGCAGGCCCCGGGGGGGGGCAACCCGGACGCCCAGGGCCGGGCCGCCTCGATCCGGATCAAGGGGAGGGGCATGGCCCGTAGCTTCACCAAAGCTTCACGCTGCCACCTTTGTATTTCGAGTATGCTGGAAATATGGAATCGACGCAGGCTGCCTTCGCCTTTGCCGCCCTGGGGCAGGAAACCCGGCTGGAGCTGCTGCGCGCGCTGCTCGGCGCCGGGCCGGCCGGGCTGGCGGCGGGCGATATCGCGGCGCGGCTCGGCGTGCCGGCTTCCACCCTGTCCTTCCATCTCCGGGCGCTGGAGCAGGCGGGGCTGATCGGTGCCACGCGGCAGGGGCGCCACCTGATCTACGCGCCGCGGATCGCGCATCTGCGCGCCCTGCTGGCTTTCCTGGCCGATGCCTGCTGCGGCGGAGACCCGGCCCGCTGCGGCGACCTCCACCGCCTCTTCGAACCCGATGGGGAGAATGCCCGCATGACTCCGGCACCCTTCAACGTGCTGTTCCTCTGCACGCGCAACTCGGCCCGCTCGATCATGGCAGAGGCCATCCTGAACGGCATCGGCCAGGGCCGCTTCCGGGCCTTCTCGGCCGGCTCCGCCCCGCTGGCCAGCGGGCCGCTGCCCGAGGTGCTGGCGCATCTCAAGGCGCATGGGCACGACGTCTCCAGGCTGTGCTCGAAATCCTGGGACGTGTTCACCGGCCCGGCGGCGCCGCGGATGGATTTCGTCATCGCCCTCTGCGACACGCTGGACCTCCAGGCCTGCCCGGACTTCGCCGGCACGCAGGTCACCGCCGCCTGGCCGCTGCCGGACCCGGCGAAGTTCACGGGCAGCGCGGTGGAGCGGGCGACGCTGCTGAACGAGCTCTATGCCGCCCTGCATCGCCGCCTCGACCTTTTCACCAACCTGCCCTTCGCCGCGCTCGACCGCATGGCGCTGAAGGCGCGGCTGGACGAGCTGGCCCAGCCCCTGGCGCTGGGGAACCGGGCATGATCGAGGCGCGCGCCATGAAGGTCGGCATCAACGGCATGGGGCGGATCGGGCGGCTGGCGCTGCGCGCGGCGCTCGGCGCGGCGGAGCGGCCGGCGGAGGATCCGCGCGCCGGCAACCGGCTGGATGTCGTGCACCTGAACGAGGTGAAGGGCGGCGCCGCCGCGGCGGCCCATCTGCTGGAATTCGACAGCGTGCAGGGCCGCTGGCGCGCGCCGATCGAGGCCGAGGGCGACGGCGCCATCCGCATCGGCGGCCGGCGCCTGGGCTTCTCGGAGCATGCGCGGCCGGGCGACATCCCCTGGGGCGATCTCGGCGTCGACCTGGTGCTGGAATGCACCGGGAAGTTCCTCACGCCCGCGGCCCTGCAAGGCCATCTCGACCGGGGGGCGAGGCGCGTCATCGTCGCCGCGCCGGTGAAGTTCGACAGCGTGCTGAACGTCGTCATGGGCGTGAACGAGACGCTCTATGACCCCGCGCGCCACCCGGTCGTCACCGCCGCCTCCTGCACCACCAACTGCCTCGCCCCGGTGGTGAAGGTGGTGCACGAGGCCATCGGCATCCGCCACGGCCAGATCACCACCATCCACGACCCGACCAACACCAATGTCGTGGTGGACGCGCCGCACAGGGACCTGCGCCGGGCGCGTTCGGCCATGCTCTCCCTGCAGCCGACGACGACGGGCAGCGCCACGGCCATCGCGCTGATCTACCCGGAGCTGAAGGGCAAGCTGAACGGCCACGCGGTCCGCGCCCCGGTGCTCAACGCCTCGCTGACCGACTGCGTCTTCGAGATGCGGCGCGAGACGAGCGCGGAGGAGGTCAATGCCCTGTTCCGCGCCGCCGCCGCCGGGCCGCTCGCCGGCATCCTCGGCCACGAGGATCGCCCGCTGGTCAGCGCGGACTATGCGCGGGACACGCGCAGCAGCATCGTCGATGGCCCTTCGACCCTCGTCACCGACGGCACGCTGCTGAAGATCTACGCGTGGTACGACAACGAGATGGGCTATGCCTGCCGCATGGTCGATCTCGCCTGCCACATGCGTACGGCCGGGATCTGACGCCATGACGGCCCGCGCCGCCGCATCCGGCACCCGCGACTACGTCATCGTGACGCTCGCCTACTGGGGCTTCACGCTGACCGATGGCGCGCTGCGGATGCTGGTGCTGCTGCACTTCTTCCGTCTGGGCTACTCGCCCTTCACCCTCGCCTTCCTGTTCTTGCTCTACGAGGCGGCCGGCATCGGCGCGAACCTCGCCGGCGGCTGGCTGGCGACGCGCTTCGGCATCACGCGCATGCTGGCGATCGGGCTGGCGACGCAGATCGCGGGCTTCCTGCTGCTCTCGGCCCTGTCGCCGGGCTGGGGGGCCGTGCTGTCGGTGGCCTGGGTGGTGCTGGCCCAGGGCGTCTGCGGCGTCGCCAAGGACCTGACCAAGACCGCCTCGAAATCGGCGATCAAGCTCACCGCCGGGGGAGCGTCCGGCCGGCTGTTCCGCTGGGTCGCCTTCTTCACCGGCAGCAAGAACGCGATGAAGGGGGTGGGCTTCTTCCTGGGCGGGCTGCTGCTGGAGCTGCTCGGCTTCCGCGGCGCGCTGTGGCTGATGGCGGTGGCGCTGGCGCTGGTCCTGCTGGGGGTGCTGGCGGCGCTGCCGCCCCTGATGGGCAGGGCCCGCGCCTCCCGCTCGGCGCGGGAGCTGTTCGCCAGGAGCGCCGGCGTCAACCTGCTGGCGCTGGCGCGGATCTTCCTGTTCGGCGCGCGGGATGTGTGGTTCGTGGTGGGCCTGCCGGTCTTCCTCTATGCCAATGGCTGGAGCTTCACGATGGTGGGCGGCTTCCTGGCGCTCTGGACCATCGGCTACGGCCTCGTCCAGGCCAGCGCGCCGGCGCTGGTGCGGCGCAGCGAGGACGGGCTCTCGGCCGAGGTGCCGGCGGCGCGGGGCTGGTCGCTGGCGCTGGCCGCGCTGCCCGCGCTGCTCGCCGCCATGCTCCTGGCGGGGCTGCCCCATGCGGCGCTGTTCGTGCCCGTGGGGCTGTGCGTGTTCGGCCTCCTCTTCGCCGTGAATTCCTCGGTCCATTCCTATCTGGTCCTGGCCTATGCCGGCGGCGAGAAGGCGGCCGAGGATGTCGGCTTCTATTATGCGGCCAATGCGGCGGGGCGGTTCGGCGGTACGCTGCTCTCCGGCCTGCTCTATGGCTGGGGCGGCCTGGCGGCGTGCCTGATCGGCGCCGCGGCCATGCTGGGCCTTTGCTGGGCCACCACCCTGTTCCTGCCGGTGCGGGAGGAGAGGAAGCCGGCCCTGTAGACGGGGCGGGCCGGTGCATCCGTGCCGCTGGCGCGGTTCCTGGCGCCGTTGCCGCCGAGCGTGCCCAGCTCGGGCGGCAGAAGGCATGCCGGCAGGGCGTCCCGGTGATGATCAAGAGATGTTCGGCGGATTCACGAAGGCATAGCGATTGCGGAAGAACATGAAGATCTGCGGCTGGGGCAGGTTGAGATTGTGCTGGATGGAGGGGAAGGCGAGCTGCTCGGCATCAAGGGTGATCATGCGCAGGTGGTTCGTCGGCACCGCCGGATTGTAGGGCGCATTCGGATCGTAGATGCCGAGGCTGACCTGCGAGCCGTTGCGCACATAGGAGTAGGCCGCGACCTGGTGGTTCTGGCCGAGCTTCGGGATGCCGTCGAAGATGTTCGCCGCCTGGGCCGCCACGATGCCGAGCGCCGCGGGGCGGCCTGAGGCGATGTCGGCGCGGATTTTCGGCAGGGCTTCCTTGATGGTGGCGCGCGCCCGGTCGGCGTTCGATTGCGACATGCCGCCGAGATAGGCGTTGAGCGTGCCGATCCCGAGATCCTCATCGATGTGGAAGCTGTCGAGCAGCCGCGACGCGATGTACTGGTACACCGGGTCCTGGTCGGTCGCCGGCACCGCCGTGCGCGGCGGAATCGGCCGCCCGGCCAGGAAATAGTCGATGGCCGAGAAGACCATCCCGCCGCACAGGCCGTTGGAGGCATTGCCGATCCCGATATTGAACGGCGGCGGCAGGGTGTAGACCGGAAGAGACGGCCAGCCGCCATTGGTGAAGCGCCAGCCATGGATCTCCGGCTTGAAGCTGGTCTGCAGCACCTTCGCCGCCTCGATGGTCACCGTGACCTGCGCGTTGTCGCCATCGCCGCCCGCGTAATGGGCGTCCATTCCTGGCGGCACATGCTCGACGAGGTAGCTGTTCGCGCCGGCCCAGGGATTGCTCCAGCGGAAGGTGAACAGGTTCGGCTCGCCATTGAGCACGACGCTGGAGAACGTCACCTGCCCGGCGGTGCCGGTCATCAGCCCCGAGGACTCGCTGGCCAGCACCATCTGGTCGGTCTCCAGCAGCAGCGCGCCCTGCTGCGGGGCCTGGCCCGGGGACCAGATCCCGTGGTCGAGCGAGGCGCCGGACAGCACGAACTGGCTGTCGCTGCGGTTCCGGATGGTGAGCCTGATGCTACGGGCGGCCATGCCTGCTTCTCCCTTCTCTCCCTGGTGTTGCTTCCGGCTGCCGGCGCGAGCCTCACACCGGCGCCGTCACGCTGACCGGCTCCGCCATGCGGCCCAGCGGGTCGATCACCGCGACGAACAGTGTCGCCGGTGCCGCCACGGGGCCGGGCCGGGCCGGGCCGGTCCATTGCAGCGGGCTGCCGTCGAGCTCGACATCCGGCCCGGCGGGCTCGATCGGCCCGTCGCCCCATCGCTGCCAGATCCGCAGCGCGTAGCGGCCCACGGCAAGCGGGTGCGCCGCGGGCGGCGATGGCACCGTCAGCGCGAGGCTGTGGCCGCCGGGCTGCGCCAGCACCGAGACCTGCAGGCCGTCGGGCGGCTCCGGCGCGGCGGGCGCGTGCAGCGCGGCGGCGGGTGCCGAGACCGGGCTGTAGGCGGCCGGCATGTCCGCGATCTGCGCCGGCGAGAGCGGCGCGATGCCGGCGGCGGGCGGGAGGTCCGTCCGTTCCCTCGGCAGGCGGCGCTCCGCCGGCATCCGCACCTCCGCCCAGTAGGCGTAGCGGACGAAGGGCAGCAGCGGCGCCGGGTCGGGGAACTCCGCGGCGAGGAACGGGCCGTCGGGACCCTGCTCGAGCCCGAGCGGCCGCTCATCGACGATGCGGGCATAGACCGGGTCGGCGACGGGGCCCGCCGCGCGGCGCAGCCGCAGCTCGGGCGCGCGGGCCCCGGCGGCCGGCGGGGTGTCGAACAGGCCGGGCTCGCTCGCCTGCAGCGCCACGAGGTCGAGGCCCGGCGCCTCCACCCGCAGGGTGGCGCGGCCGGTCGCGGGATCGACGCGCACGGTCAGGCGCGGCGGGGGAGGCCGGCGCTCGGCCGGCACCGCCACGGCGACCACCGGGCAACTCTCGAAGGGCGCCTCCTGGCCGGCCGGGCCCAGCGGCACGATGCGCAGAAGCTGCACGGCCGAGAACGAGCGCGGCAGCCGCGTGTCCAGCACCGCCCGCCCATCCGGGCCGGCGGCGAGGGGCGGGTCGGTCAGCAGGCGGAAGGAGGACCGCCCGCCAAGCTGCCCCTGCCGGTCGCGGTCGCTCGCGGCCACGGCGATGGCGGCCCGCGAGGAGCCCGGCAGCCCGAGGCTCTTCGCGTCGGCGATGAAGGCGCGGTACAGCGCCCCTGGCGCGGCCGGCCAAGCGAGCTTCAGCTCGACCTCCTCGGCCGGGCCGGGCCGGCTGGTCCAGATCAGCCCCGCCGCCGCCGGCACCACCGGCGGGTGGCGCCGGTCGGTGCAGGAATAGGGCAGGGTCGTCTCCGGCGATGCCACGCCGGCCGCGTCCAGGAAGCCGAGCCGCACGGTCCCCCGCGCCGTCTCGCCTGGCGCTGTGTCCGGCAGCGCCTGCGGCGGAAGCGGCAGCATGCGGCCCGCCCCCGTGTCCGGCCCCGGGACGGGGTGCGACGCCGCCGCCTGGCCGTCCAGCGCGACCGTGACCGCCACGATCTCGCGCGTGCCGGCGGCAAGGCCGGCGGCGGCAGGCACCGGCACGGTGATGAGGAGGTGCCCGGGCGAGGCCTTCCCCGCCGTCCCGTCCTGCGGGCCGTCCGGCACCACCTGCAGCTGCGGCGCCGCTGGCGGCGGCGGCGGGCGCGGGGGGGGCGGGACGTCGAGCTCCACGGCGGGGCCGAAGCGCCCGAACAGGTCGGCGGTGGCGATGCGGTAGCGCATGGGCGGGTCGGCCTCCGGCACCGGCGCGTCCGACAGCAGGCCTCCGGGCAATTGCGGTGGACGCTCCGCGGTGCGGCCGGGCAGCAGCGGCAGGGCGCGCGAGGGGAACTGCGCGCCCGCCGGCAGGGCCACGCTCCGGTGCCGGCTCACCCAGCCGTCCGCTTCCTTGCGGCCCAACGCCACCAGCGCGCCCAGCTCGGGGCGCGGCCAGACGAAGTCCTGGCGGAAGGCAGTGGAGACGCCGTCCGCGCCGATCCAGGCGGCGCGGCCAAGCTCCGGTAGCGGGGTCCCGGGCGGGTCGGGCGGCGGCACCGCGGCCGCGAAGGCGACCAGCCCGCGTGGCTCGAGGCCGTGCCGCGCGGCGGTGTGCTCCGCCTGGCGCAGGGCTTCCTCGGGCCGGGGGGTGCGCACCGCGAGGCGCGCCAGCCGCCCGGCCAGGGCGGCATCCTCCGCCGAGGCGGCGCCGAGCGCGGCGCCGAGGGTGCGCAGGCCGGGCAGCGGCGCCCCGGGATCAGCGGCGAACAGCCCGAACGCGGCATAGGCGGCGGGCGGGGCGGGGTCGGAGCGCTCCCCGACATGCCCGAGCAGGCCGAGGAAGCGGCCGAGGCCGGGGTCCATGGCCTGCAGCAGCAGCCCGCCCTCGATGCGCACCGAGGCGGCATGGCGGTGGCCACGGAGCATCGACACCGCGGGTGGCAGCGCCGCCTGGCGCGGAGAAATGCCGGGATCGCGCAGCATCGTCTCGCAGGCCTCGACGATCGCCTCCGCCTGCGTGCCGACGCGCAGCACCTCGTCCTGCGGGGGAAGCGTTTCGAAGGGGCCATCCGGCTGGTCCGGCGGGCCCAGGCGGCGCGGCGCGGCGCGCTCGACCCGCGCCAGGGCTTCGTCCCGCCCGCGGCCGCCGGCGTACCAGGGCCGGTCCCCGTCCACCGGCAGGCTCAGCAGCTCGGCCGGCCCATGCCCGAGCATCTCCTCCAGCACGCGCGACAGCCGCACCTGCCACAGGCGGAGCCGGGCCTGGCCGCGCCCTTCCAGCCGCAGCCGCTCCACCCGCGGGCCGCCCAGCGTGTAGGGGGGCCGCGATGCCCGCGCGAGGATCCGGTCGCCCATCCGGTCGAGCAGGAGGGCCGTGCCCTCGAACGCCTCCACCGTGACCGCGACAAGGGCCGCGAGGCCGCCCTGGCCGGCCGGCCGGACGATGTCGGCGAAGAGGACGCCCTCCGCAGGCTCCAGCTCGCCATTCTCCCGCGGCCGATGCTCGCGGTCGCGCCAGATGATGCGCGCCTCCGCCGGCTCGGCCGTGACGCGGAAGAGGCCGAAGGGCGCGAGCGGAAAGCCGAGGGCCGGCGAGGGCAGCAGGCGGAGATGGGTGCCCGGCGGCAGGTCGGGGTCCGCCTCGGCCGCGATGGCCAGGGCGGCGAACAGATCCGGTGGCGCCAGCAGCGGCATGGGTCAGGCCTCCCCGGCGAAGCCGGGCCGCTCGCGCAGCGCGAGGCGGCCGGTCACCGTCGCGCCGGCCCGGAGATCCGCGAGCGGCAGCAGGAGCACCGGCGGCACGATCTGCCGCGGCAGCGGGCGCTGGAAGCGCTGCGGCGCGAAGGGGGCCGTGGCGAGCAGCAGCAGCCGCGTGCCGCCGCGGTCCCTGCGCCGGACCGGCAAGGGCAGGCCCTGTGCCGGCGCGGCGCGGGTGAGCACGCGCGGGGCGCCGAGCTCGGCGCGGCCCGGCCGGTGGATGGGCTCCGGGGCCTCCACGAGCACGCCGGCGCAGCGCCAGGCGGGCCCGGCGCCGGCGGAGGGGCGGAGCCAGAGCTGGCTGACGCGCGGCGCCTCGCCGGCTGGCGGCCAGCCCCGCAGGCCGAGCGCCTCCATCGCGGCCTCGAAGGCGGCATCCTCGCCTTCGAGCACCGGCTGGGGGAAGGCCGGCAGGGCGGCGATCTCGATATCCCCCTGCGGGCGGCCGGGATCGCCGGCCGGCGGGAAGCCGAGCCCCGCCATCATCTCGGCCGGCGAGCGCCAGCGCGAGGTGCGGAAGGTCACCCCCGGCAGGCGCCCGTCGGCGCCGCCATCGCCGGCCCTGGCGTGGACATGGACCTCGTACCAGGCGCGGCCTTCCAGCGGCTGCTGCGCCTCGAGCGTGCCGCCCGGCCTGGGCATCGGGCAGGCGGCCCGCCCGGCGCGCTCATGGCGGATGCGGTCGGCGGAGCCGAGCAGCTCGGGCGCGCGGAGCGGCCCCCAGGCCGGCTCCAGCAGGAGAAGCCGCCCCCGGCTCGCCGGGTCCGCCGAGTCGTGCGGCACGTCCACCCGCCGCAGGCCCAGCCTGAGCGCGAAGCCATAGGCCCTGGCGAGGGCGGCCACATGGCCGGCGTCGAAATGCGCGGCCACCGGGTCGTCGCGGAAGCGCGCGGTCTCGCTCTGCGCCGGCGTGTAGCCGAGCAGGTGGCGCTGCAGCATCTCCGGCTCGAAGATGTCGCGGCGGCTGGTCAGGAAGGCGAGGCGCTCGGGCGTGCCGTAATCGGGGCGGCGGTCGGGCACCGGCCCGGCGCCGGCCGGCCGCTGCGGCACCCTGGCGGTCCGGAAGAAGTAGGCGCGGGCGGTCGGCTGGCTCCCCTGGTCCCGGGGCGCGTAGCTCTTGCCCTCCTCCGCCGTCGCCGTCGCCACGGCCTTGCGCGCGCCGGACTCGTCCTGCTCGTAGAGCGTGCCGGTCCAGCGCAGGTCCAGGTCGAGGCGGTAGGTGCGGCCGGGCTGCAGGATGCAGCGCACCGCCGTGCCTGTCGGCTTGTCTGGCGGCTGGGGCCCCGCCGCGGCGGCGGCGAGATAGGCCTCGGCGGCGGCGGCGGCGCCGGCGGCAGCGACCGCGGCCGCCCGCGCCGCGCGGGTGATGCCGCAGAGGCCGAGCATGGCCAGCCGCGCCGCCGGCGCCCAGCGCACCAGCACCGAGGCGATCTCGGCCCGGCCGGGCGTGGCCGGCGCGAACCGCACCGCCACGCGGCCCCCCGGCACCGGCAGGGTGACCGTGGCCCCGCCCGCCCCCCGGGACGTGCGCCAGACGCCGCCGGCCCCGTCGGTCACCGAGACGGCGGGCCCCTCGTCGCTCCAGCGGTCCACCACCAGCCAGAGGCGGGGGCGGAGGAGCGGCGCCGAGGGCCGGATCTCCGCCACATGATCCTGGCGCTGCCCGCGCGACGCGGCCTCCCGCGGCCCGTCCGGCGGCACCTGCCCGAGCTGAAGCCAGCCCTCGAAGCGGCGGTCCGGATCCAGGCCGGGGTCCACCACGAGCGGCGGGTCGAGCCGGCCCGGCTCGGGCGGCTCGTAGCGCAGCGGCGGCGGCAGCAGCGCCGCGGTCGCCGCCCCCAGCGCCACCCCCGGCAAGCGGTCATGCCGGCAGGTCACGAGGGCGGAGAACCGGCTGGCGGCGGGGTCCGGGAGCACCGGGTCGGGCGGCAGGCGCATGCCGCCCGCCTCCGCCGCCGCCCCGGCGCCGACCGCCCAGCCGATCCTCGCCGCATGCTCGAAGCGGCAGATGGTCTCGGAGTCCTCCGCCGGGGAAGGCGGCAGCGAGGCGCCGCCATCCGCCAGGCGGTCGAGCCAGAGGTCGTTGACGCAGGTGAGGAGGACCAGCTCGCCAGCCTGCGGCCGCCTGCCGGGATCGCCGTCCTTGCCCTTCTGCCAGGCGGCGCTCAGCGGCCCCGGCACGGGCGTGCCGGGGCCGTCCTCGTCCCCCGTGACGTCCCGCAGCGAAAGCCCGTGCAGCGACCAGCGATATTCCAGCATCTGGCTGCCGGCCGGCTCGGCTGGCGGCGCCTGGGCCTCCGCCTGGGGGAACTGGCCGCCGGTGAAGGCGCCCACCGCCTGCGGCGTCTGCGCGAAGCCGAGGTGCAGCAGCGTGTCGGGCCAGACCGTCGGCGCGCCGGCCGCGCTGCGCGACAGGGGGGCGATGCGCTCGTAGTGATGGTCGATCAGCTGGGCCAGGTCGCCCGTGGCGGTGTCGCCCTCCAGCCGGTCGAGCGGATGCTGGCCGGGCGGCGGCACGCGGCGCGTCGGCGCGGCGTCGAGCGTGATGTCGACGCAGCCCTCGATGTCGGTGAAGAACAGGTCGATGCGGCCGCAGATCCGGGCCGCGAGGCCGGCGGGCGCGTTCTCGGCGATGATGAAGGCGACATCCGCCTCCACGCCGATGGAGAAGGGGCCGAGATGCAGCGACCCCGCCAGCCGGCCGAAGCCGGCCAGGATGAGGGGATGGGTGGCGAGCAGCAGGTCGGCCCGCGCCTGCACCTCGGCCCAGGCGAAGGGGCGCGGGCCGAGCGCGATGTCCACGCCGAAGCCGAAGGCCAGCACCATGCCATCGGCGATGGTCAGGCCCGGCTGGCCGCGCGGCCAGCGCTCGATGCCCTTGCCGCGCACCATGAGGTAGGCATCGGCCGATTGTTCCAGCAGGCCCGGCAGGATGACGGCCCGCGCCGGGCCCATGCCGCGCCCCTGGCCGGCATAGCCATCCGCGCCCAGGTGGATGAACCAGTCCGCGGCATCCACCCCGGGCTGCCCGCTGGCCGGGAACCAGGCGCCGAGCGGGATGGCGGCACTGAGCAGCGGCGGCATGTTCAGCTCGCCGCGCAGCGCGATGGTGACGCCGTCGCGTGGCGCGATCACGGCGGCGCCCTTGAAGGCCAGGCCCATCTCCGGCCCCGCCGGGCGGTCGTCGATCCCCGGCCGCGGCGACATCACCTTGCTCCAGAGCGCGGCGCGGATGGCGAGGTCGGGCACGGTCAGGAACAGGCCCGCCTTGGTGGAGAAGGAGAAGCCGAGATCCGGGACGGTGCCGATCACCGCCTCCCCGCCGAGCGTGCGGGCCCCGGGCTGGAAGGCGAAGGCATCGGCCGCCGTGGAATCCCAGCCGAGCTGCTGGCCGATCGGGTCCGCGCCGGCCGGGTCCGCGCCAGCCGAGGGCGGCAGCCTCGGGGCGGCGTTGATGCCGAGTGAGCCGGCGAGGCCGTAGATGCCGAGGCCGGTGTTGGCGACCGGGAGCGGGCCCGGCAGATCGGCCCCCAGGCGCAGGAACAGCAGGTAGCTGCCGCCCTCCGGCTGGTAGAGCACCGTCGCCGAGGCGCCGAGGTTGAGCGGGAGGATGGCCAGGCCGAGCCTGGCCGCGAAGCCGCCCTCCCTGAGCAGCTGGAACCGGCCGCGCCCCTCCACCAGCGCCGGGATCGAGACCGCCGCGTCGAGCCCCTCCAGCGAGGCGGTGATCCTCCGGGTGGCGGGATCGAGCGTCGCGCGGATGGTGGCGCCCGAGACCTTCACCGGCCCCAGCTCCAGCTTGAAGCGCAGGTCCACCTCCAGCCACATCGAGCCGCGGCCGGACCGGGTGCCGAGGATGTCGAACAGCGAGGCCGGCCCCTGCACCTGCCAGGCGCCCGGATCCTCGATCTCCATGTCGGCGCGGCTGAAATCGAGGCCGAACATGGCCAGGCCGCCCTTCGACGGATCGATGGTCAGGCCGACATGGCGGTTGCGCACCCGCATCGGCTGCTCGTCCCGGATCCGGACGCTGAGGGCGCCGAGCTCGATCGGGACCACCACCACATCCACCGAGTAGTCGATGGTGAGCTTCAGCGGCTGGCCGAGCGGCAGGCCATGCCCGGCCGCATCCAGCTCCACCCCATGGAGCGTGACGCTGCCCTTGTCCTTCAGGAAGGCGGTCAGGCCGAGGCCGGCGACCAGCAGGGCGTGCAGGACCACCCCGCCGGAATCGGCCTCCGCCGGCGGGCGGTCGGCGACCAGGGCGGTGGCCAGGGCGCCGGCGCCGATCGCCGCCCGGGCAGCCGGGCCGCCCTGCGGCGCATGGACGCTGAGGATGCCTTCCGCGCCCTGGGCCTCGACGCCGAGCGTCAGCCGGGTCAGCGGATCATCCGGCCGGCGCGCGAAGCGGAGGCGGGCGGTGACGGGCCTGCCGGCCGAGAAGGTCAGCGCCTGCCCGCCGACATCCTCCTGCCGCCCGTCGAGGGGCAGGGTCATCGCCGCCTCGACCAGCGTCGGCACGAAGCCCTGCAGCGCGGAGGCCGCCGGATCCTGGCATTCGATCAGCACCTCGATCCCCGGCCGATGTCCGGTGGCGGCGACCCTGGCGTGGACCGCCAGGGCGATGCCCGGCGGGTCGAGCCCGATCTCGACATGCGCGTCCACCGCATGCGCGCCGAGGAAGGGCACGCTTTCCGGCAGGAAGAAGCGCGCCGCCCGCACGACGAGGCCGCGCCAGGCCGGCAGGTCCGCCGGCACCGGGACGGCCTGCCCGCCGATCCGCGTCTCCCCCTCGGCCTTCGCCGTCGTGCTGTCGTCGAGAACGAGGCCCTGCGGCAGGTCGAGGCCGAATCCGGTGTCGCCGATGAGCACGGCCGTGGGCTTCAGCGCCAGGGCGACAATGCCCTCCGCCTGCTCGCCGGCGGGCGTCAGCCGCAGCCGCGCCATGCCGCCGGCCGTACCCTGCACCAGGATCGAAAGCGCCGCGCCTTCGAGCGTCACCTCGCCCGCCGCGGGGACCAGCCATTCGCGGTCGCCGTCGCTCATGCGGCTCGCCGGTTTCAGCGCCGCGCCCGGCGCGCCGGCCACGAACCCGAAGGGGATCCTGACGCCCGGCAGCGCGCTGACCTTCAGCCAGAAGCGGAAGGACGGGCCTGCCTCGAACAGCAGGCGGAAGCCCACCGGTGGGACGGGTGGCGTGAGAGCCAGCGAGAAGAAGCCGAGCGGCTTCGCGCCGGCGCTCATGGCGACATCCCCGCTGATGTCGTCGTCATCCGGGGCGGCCCCTTGTAGCTGGCAACTCTCGAGCAGCGCGCGGATATGTGCCGGAAAGACGATGGCCGCATCGAGCCTGCGGGCGGCCAGCAGGTCCCAGATCGAGGCCATGCCACTGCCCTCCCGGCTTGGGAACCCGGCGCTGGCCGGCTGCCGGCCGGAGCGCCATTCGGTACGATATTGTAATCAGATTCCTGGCTGACGGCGTAAGCCAAGACCGCGGCGCTGGCGCAGTCGTGAACATCCATGCCGGCCGGTTGCGGTCACCCCGGCGCATCCTGGCGGCGGCGCTTCGTCAGGCGGAGATCAGGCCCGCCGCGACCGCGGGGCGAACGCGTCCCGCGCCCGCCGGCGGCCAAAGCACGCCCGTAAATTGCAAAATCGAAACGTTAGGGGCTGCATGAGAATGCCGTGCGATGGCCGGTCCCGCCGGTCAGCCTTCTTCCTGCGTGCGAGACAAAGCGGCGCCGTCGAGCAGCTGGCGCACGACGGCCAGCAGCTCGGAGTCGCTGAAGGGCTTCGGAAGGAAGGCGTCGTAGCTGCGCTGAGAGGTGGCGTTGACCTTCCCCTCCGGAACCCAGGTGGTCAGTGCGATAGGCGTGGCAGAGCCGATTTCCCGGATCCGCGCGATCATCATCATGCCGTCCATGCGCGGCATCATCAGGTCGGTGATGATCAGGTCGGGCGTCTCCCTCTCGGCCAGCACCAGCCCGTCGCGGCCATCCGAGGCCAGCATCACCGCAAAGCCCTCGCTCTCCAGCACCATTTCCATGCTCATCGCGACGACAATCTCGTCCTCGACCACGAGAATCTTCTTCATGTCATGCCCTGGAGGGGAGCGCCGCCCCGCTCGGAGGGGCCATGCTGGAAATGTCCGCGGCGCCGGCCGGCCGTCGTCCCTTCGGGGTTGGCTGCTGGCCGAAGCGGATGCCCTGATCGGTGACGTAGAATTCCTCCGAGAACGGGTCGAAATCGCTGTCCCGGACCTTCAGGATCGAGAGCATGCGGCGAAGCAGGCGCTCATGCCTCTCATAGTGGAGCAGCACCAGGTTCTCCGACTTGGCCGAGAGGTCATCCGGCAGGGACCTCAGCTCGTGGAGCTCATCGATCTCCCGCGTGTAGAGGACGGTCGTGCCCAGAGGCTTCAGGATGTTGTTGAGGGCGTTGATGAGGGTGGGCAGCCGCCTTGGGAACAGCAGGGCGCGGTCGAAAGCCTCCATGCCATCCACGACGACCCGCTTCGCGCCGGTGCGCCGCACCGTATCAATGATCCGCCAGCCCAGCTCGTCCGCCAGATTGTCCGCGACGGGCTGCCACAGGATCTCGACGGCACCGCGTGCGACAAGCCCCTCCAGGTCCACCCCGACGGCCCGGGCCTTGGCCATGAGGTGGGTGGGCGGCTCGTAGAAGCCGAACATCAGCCCGGGAGATTCGGGGGTCGACCCGGTGAGGAAATGCAGGCCCAGGGTTGTCTTGCCGGAGCCCGACGGTCCGATGATGATCGTGGATGAGGTGGAGGGGTAACCCCCTTGCAGCATCGTGTCGAACTGCGCGATCCCGGAGCTGACCCGTGCCATGGGGGAAGAGAGCGCGGGCTGCCGCGGCTGGGCGGCTTCCAGCCGCGGGAAGACGACGATGCCATCATCCGTGATACGGAACACGTGGCGGCCCCGGAGATAGGCGGAGCCGCGCTGCTTGTGCACCACCAGGGCCCGCACGGACCGCGCCTCGCGGATCTCGTCGATGAGCTCCATCCAGCCGTCCACCATGGTGAACTCGGGCGACGACCTCTCCCGGCTCTGGTTCGTCAGCATGAGGATCGCGCTCTGCATGAGGCTGGCGACGCCCTGCACCTCGTGCACGAAGCGCCGGAACTCCGCTTCCGAGCCGAACACGTCATGGATGACGAACAACCCGTCGACGATGACGAGTGTGGCGTTCCGGCGCCGGATCTCCTCGACCAGGAGCCGCTGGAGTGCGGCGGGCCCTTCCTTCATGAGGATAGGAAACGCGCTCAAGTAGGAGATCCGGTCGGGCAGGACTTCAGCGTCGTAGAAGCGCATGGGGCGCATGTAGGACAGCAGGCGGTCGTGCGATTCCGCGAGCAGGCTGACATAGAGCGCATTCCCGCCATGGGCCGCATTGCTGAAGCAGAGCTGACCAGCCCCCATCAACTGTTCCGGGCAAGATTTTAGTGGAGCATGGTCAGAGGCGGCGGCGATGAGCCATTGGAACCGGGGTGGGGCACTGGT
>NZ_JBHSCH010000059.1:0-28547 GCF_042651065.1 Teichococcus aestuarii | reverse complement strand
GGCCGGGCTGCTGGCCGGCGACGCCGCCGCGCTGATGCGCCACCCGGCCCTGGCCGCGGCGGTGGACCGGGCGCTGGCCGAGGGCACGCGGCAGGCGGCGGACATCGTGCTGCCCGTGCCGGTGCCGCGCGAGCTGGCGGCGCAGGTGATCCCGCTCGACCCGCCGCTGTTCGACGGCGGGCGGCTGGTGGTGCTGCTCGCCGACCGCACGCGGGAGCGCGCGGTGGAGCGGATGCGCGCCGATTTCGTGGCCAATGCCAGCCACGAGCTGCGCACGCCGCTGGCCAGCCTGATGGGCTTCATCGAGACGCTGCGTGGCCCGGCGAAGGACGACCCGGAGGCGCAGGCACGCTTCCTCGGCATCATGGCCGAGCAGTCCGAGCGGATGCGGCGGCTGATCGAGGACCTGCTCGGCCTCTCCCGCATCGAGCTGGCCGAGCACCAGGCGCCGACCGAGCGCGTGCCGCTCGCCGCCCTGGCCCGCGCCGAGGCGGAGGCCATGGCGCCGATCCTGGCCAGCCGCCATGTCGAGCTGTCGCTGGAGCTGGACGAGGCGGCCGTCGCCGCGCCCGCCGATGCCGAGCAGCTCGCCCAGGTGCTGCGCAACCTGCTGGAGAACGCGGTGCGGCACGGCCAGGAGGGCGGCGAGGTGAAGCTCTGCGTGGCGCGCACCGGCAGCCCCCGCCCCGGCGTGACGATGAGCGTGGCCGATGACGGCCCCGGCATCGCGCGCGAGCACATCCCCCGCCTGACGGAACGCTTCTACCGGGTGGACAAGGCGCGCTCACGCAATGCGGGCGGCACCGGGCTGGGGCTGGCCATCGTCAAGCACATCGTCAACCGCCACCGTGGCCAGCTCCACATCGAGAGCCGCCCCGGCGAGGGCGCCACCTTCAAGGTGTGGCTGCCGGCGGAATGAGGCCGGAAGGGGGGGGTTCAGTCCCCCTCCGCCTTCTGGCGCCGGCGCGGCGCGCGGAATTCCTGCCCCAGCATGACGCGCACCCGCCCCTCGGCGCCCTGCATCAGCTCGGGGATGACCGCCGCCTCCGGCAGGTTCTTCCAGTATTTCTTCGGCATCTCGGCCCGCATGGCGTCCGGCTTCAGCCGGGCGGGGTTGAAGATGCTGGCGAAGTAGGTGCGCCACAGATCCTCCGCCGCGTCCTCGGCCGGGGCATCGGCGCGGCGGGCGCCGGGGGTGAAGGCCAGCGCCGCGCCATCCCAGTGGGCGCAGCGGCGCGGCGTCAGGATCGACCAGCGCAGGATGGCGAAGCGCCGCACGAAGAAGCCCGCCTCCGCCTCGACGATGTGGTGCTCCGGCTCGAACCAGGCGACGGAGCGCGGCCCCTCGGGGGTCCCGATCTCCCGGAAGCGCAGGAAGGCGTGCATCTTGTGCGCGTCGCGCCGCACGGCGCGGGCCATGCCGGCCAGGCGGGCCATGCGCGGCTCGGTGGGGGTGCGCAGCAGGCCGGGGCGGGCCTGGGAGTCCCACAGCAGGGCATAGAGCAGGGCGAAGCGCTCGCGGTCCGCATGGCGGATCGCCAGCTCGGCCATTTCCACGAAGTCGCGCGGCACCGGCAGGGGCGGGCCTTCCGCCTCGGGCGGGGGGCGGCCGCCGAACAGGCCGGGCGGGTCCTCGGGCGTGCGCCATTCCACCGCCTCGGGCGGAATGCCGGCGGCCAGCAGGCGGCGGGCGGCCAGGCGCCAGGCGGCGAAGTCGGCGCAGCCCTCGAGCGCGACGGAGAACGCCTCCGCCGCGGCGGCGCCCGCCGGCCGCGGGGCTTCGGGGCGGCAGCGCATCAGGAAAACAGCGAAAGCTGGCGGGGCTTCGCCTGCGCACCAAAACCCCCGGGCGTGGTCAGCATGGCGCGCAGGCGGGGGCTGTCCAGCAGGCCGGGGGCGGCGCGGTGGTCGGGGGCGAGCAGGAAGGGCGCCACCTTGCGCAGCGGCACGCGCAGCCGGGCGAGGTCGGCCAGCCGCACCCGGCCCTCCTGGCGGGCGGCGACGATGCGCTCCACGTTGCGCGCGCCCAGGCCCGGCACGCGCAGCAGCAGCTCGCGCGGGGCGCTGTTGAGGTCCACGGGGAAGTCGGCGCGATGCTTCAGCGCCCAGGCCAGCTTGGGGTCGATCTCCAGGTCCAGCATGCCGCCCTCCCCGCCCGCCAGGATCTCCTCCGTGCCGAAGCCGTAGAAGCGCAGCAGCCAGTCCGCCTGGTACAGCCGGTGCTCGCGCAGCAGCGGCGGCGGCGCCGGCGGCAGCAGGCTGGAGGCCTCCGGGATGGGCGAGTAGCCCGAATAGTACACCCGGCGCAGCCCGTACTTCTCATACAGCTCCGCCCCCTTGCCGAGGATGCGCCGGTCGTCGCTGTCATCGGCGCCGACGATCATCTGCGTCGATTGCCCGGCGGGGGCAAAGCGCGGCGGCGCGGCCCGGCGGGCGGTGCGGCGCGCCTCCTTGGCCTCGGCGATGCGGGAGGAGAGCTGCTGCATGGCGCCGCCGATGGCGGGCAGGTCCTTCTCCGGCGCCAGCCGCTTCAGGCTGGCCACCTGCGGCAGTTCCACATTGATGGAAAGCCGGTCCGCCCAGCGCCCCGCCTCGGCCAGCAGTTCGGGCGCCGCCTCGGGGATGGTCTTGAGGTGGATGTAGCCGAGGAAGCCATGCTCCTCCCGCAGGGTGCGGGCCACGCGGATGAGCTGCTCCATCGTGTAGTCCGGGCTGCGGATGATGCCGGAGGAGAGGAACAGCCCCTCGATGTAGTTGCGCCGGTAGAAGGCCAGCGTCAGCTTCACCAGCTCCGCCACGGTGAAGCGGGCGCGCGCCACGTTGGAGGTGGCGCGGTTGATGCAGTAGGCGCAGTCGAACACGCAGGCATTGGTCAGCAGCACCTTCAGCAGCGAGATGCAGCGGCCATCCGGCGCATAGGCGTGGCAGATGCCCATGCCCTCCGTGCTGCCGAGGCCGCCCTGGCGCGAGTCGCGTTTCTCCGTGCCGGAGGAGGCGCAGGAGGCGTCGTACTTGGCGGCATCGGCCAGCAGGGCGAGCTTGGCGCGGAGATCCATGGCGGCGGTCCGGAGCGTTTCAGTTCCTAATATGTTCTGAATTGCCCGGACGCCAAGCCGCGCCGGCCCGGATTTCCGCCGCCTACCGCAGCAGCGCCGGCAGCAGCGCGTCCAGCCGCAGCCGCCCTTCCCAGGTGGCGGCGAGCCGGCCCTCGGGCGTCCAGGTGAGGTAGTCCTCGTCGAGGCAGGCGGCGAGCATGGCGGGGTCCACCGCCTCGGCCAGCGAGAGCCCGCTGCGGGCCTGGAGCCGCGTCGGGTCCACGCCTTCCGAGAGGCGCAGCCCCATCAGCAGCGCCTCCCGCGCCCGGTCGGTGGGCGAGAGGATCTCGGTGGCGGTGATGGCGTGGCCCGCGGCCTCGACGCGCGCCAGCCATTCCTCCGGCCCGCGGTGGCGGCGGGCGGCCACCAGCCCCTCGCGCAGCGTCAGCCGCTGGTGCGCGCCGGCGCCGATGCCGAGATAGTCGCCATAGCGCCAGTAGGCGAGGTTGTGCCGGCTCTCCGCCCCGGGCTTCGCGTAGTTGGAGACCTCGTAGGGCAGCAGGCCGAAGCGCGCCGCCTCCTCGCCGGTGGCGAAGTAGAGGGCGGCGGCCTCCTCCCCCTCCGGCAGGGCGAAGGCGCCGCGCGCGTGCTCGGTGGCGAAGCGCGTGCCCGGCTCGATGGTGAGCTGGTAGAGGGAGAGGTGGTCGGCGGCCAGGGCCAGGGCGCGGCGCAGCTCGGCGCGCCATTCGGCCACGGCCTGGCCCGGGCGGGCGTAGATCAGGTCGAAGGAGAGGCGCGGGAACAGGCCGCGCGCCGCCTCCAGCGCGGCGATGGCCTGCCCGGCATCGTGCTTCCGCCCGAGGAAGCCCAGCGCCGTGTCGTCCAGCGCCTGCACGCCGAGGCTGGCGCGGTTCACCCCCGCCGCGCGGATCTCGGCCAGGCGCGAGACCTCGACGCTGGTCGGGTTGGCCTCCAGCGTGATCTCGATGTCGGGCAGGGGCGGGAAGAGGCGCGTGGCGTCGGCGATGATGTCGGCCACCACCTGCGGCGGCATCAGGCTCGGCGTGCCGCCGCCGAAGAAGATGGAGGCGAGCGGCCGCTCCCCCTGCCCTTCCGCCTCCAGCCGCGCCGCCTCGAAGGCCAGCTCCCGCCGCAGCGCGGCGCCGAAGCGGGCGGCGTCCACCCGCTCCCGCACATGGCTGTTGAAGTCGCAATAGGGGCACTTGGCCGCGCAGAAGGGCCAGTGGACATAGAGGGCGATCGGCTCGGGCATGGGGGCGGATATGGGCGCGGCGGGAGGCCGGTGTCGAGAGCGGGCGCCGGGACGCGGCTATGCCAGGGCGCGCCAGACCATCTCCGCCCCCAGCAGGCCGAGGCCCGCGAAGAAGCCGCGCCGGAAGGTCTCCGCCCGCACCCGGCCGCGCAGCCAGCCGCCCAGCGCCATGCCCAGCAGCGCCGGCCCGATCGCCAGCAGGGATTGCCCGAGCAGCAGCCCCGGCAGCGCCCCGTGCCAGGCCAGCCCCGCCGCCAGCGCCAGGGTGGAGACGGTGAAGGACAGGCCCAGCGCCTGCACCATGTCGTCCCGCCCCAGCCCGAGCGCGCCGAGGAAGGGCACGGCGGGGATGACGAACACCCCCGTGGCGCCGGTGACGGCGCCGGTGGCCAGCCCGACCAGCGGCGCGGCCCAGGGCTCGGCGCGCAGCGGCACGCGCAGCGCGGGGCGGGCCAGGCCGAGGACGGCATAGGCCAGCAGGGTGAGGCCCAGCGCCGCCACCGGCCAGGGCGATTCCTCCCGCGCGATCAGCCCGGCGCCCAGCAGCGTGCCGGCCAGGATGCCCAGCATCATGCTCCACAGCCGCCGCAGCAGCGCCCCGAAGCGCGGGCCGGCGAAAAGCTGCCAGAGATTCGTCACCAGCGAAGGCAGCACCAGCAGCGCGGCGGCCTGGGCAGGGGGCATGACGGCGCCCAGAAGGCCCATCGCCACCGTCGGCAGGCCGAGGCCGAGCACGCCCTTCACCATCCCGGCGAGGAGGAAGACCAGCAGGAGGAACAGGATGTCCATGATGTCTCCCGGAAGCGCCGGGGGAATGAATTCCCCCGGACCCCCTTCCTTTTTCTGTCCGTTCGCGGGTGCGCCTGCGGCGACACCCTCCGGCGAAGCCTGGGCCGGCACAATGCGGATGTGGCAGAGTGAGGCTTCGGCAGGGACGAAGGCTCGAACCTCCATGCATCTCGACCTGACCGACCTGCGGCTGTTCCGCCATGTGGCGGAGGCGGGCAGCATCACCGCCGGAGGCGCGCGGGCGGGGCTGGCCCTCGCTTCGGCCAGCGCCCGGCTGCGGGCGATGGAGGCGCAGGCCGGCGTGGCGCTGCTGCTGCGCGGGCGGCGCGGCATCCGCCTGACCCCGGCGGGAGAGGCGCTGCTGCACCATGCCCGGCTGGTGGGGCAGCAGGTGGAGCGGATGCGCGGCGAGCTGGGCGAATATGCGCGCGGGCTGCAGGGGCATGTGCGGCTGCTGGCCAACACCGCAGCCACCGTCGAATTCCTGCCCGAGCCGCTGGCCCGCTTCCTGGCCGCACATCCGCAGGTGGAGATCGCGCTGGAGGAGCGCACCAGCACCGCCATCGCCGCCGCCGTGGCGGAAGGGCGGGCCGAGCTGGGCATCGCCGCCGATCATGCCGACCTTGCCGGGCTGGAGGCGCTTCCTTTCCGGACGGACCGGCTGGTGCTCGTGGCAGCGCCGGATCATCCCCTGGCCGGGCGCGGCGGCGTGCGGCTGGAGGAGGCGCTGGGCTGGCCCTTCATCGGCCTCGGTGCCGGGAGCGCCCTGCAGCGGCACCTGGCCGGCCATGCGGCGCGCGCGTCCGGGCGGCTGCGGCTGCGCCTCCAGGCGCCGGGGCCGGAGGCCGCCTGCCGCATGGCCGCCGTCGGCGCCGGGCTGGCGCTGGTTCCGGTCGCCGCCGCGCCCCGCGCCGGCGCCGCCGCGCCGCTGGCGCTAATTCCGTTGGCCGAAGCCTGGGCCGAGCGGCGCCTCCTCCTCCTGCACCGCCGGGGCGCGGCGCTGCCGGCCCATGCGGCGCGGCTGCTGGTGCATCTGGCGGGCTGAGGGCCGGGCCGGAGCATGGCGCCGATGCCACGCTCCGCGGGAATGTCATGCCGGCCCCGGGCGGTTTGCCTTGACCCGGCCCGCCCGCATCCCCAACCATGCAAGCCGAGATGAGCAGCCCAGGCGCGACCGCAGAATCGCGGAGCACGCAGGGCCCGGTCGCTTGACCCGAGGCCCCGCGCCCCGCACATCCGCCCGGAACGCCGCCCCGCACCGGGGTGGCCCCGGCGGATGCACATGGCCGGGTGTCGCTGCCCCAGGGTTCCTGCCGTCATGACCACCGCCCCCCGCCCCCAGACCTTGCCCACCGAGACTCTGTTGCCCGAGATTTCCGAGACCGAGGCGATGCCCTCTGCCGGCGTGCGGAAGAAGCTGTTCATCCGCACCTGGGGCTGCCAGATGAACGTCTATGACAGCACCCGCATGGCGGATGTGCTGGCGCCCCTCGGCTACGGCCCCGCCGAGACGCCGGAGGAGGCCGACATGGTCATCCTCAACACCTGCCACATCCGCGAGAAGGCCTCGGAGAAGGTGTTCTCCGATCTCGGCCGGCTGCGGCTGCTGAAGACCGAGAAGGAGCAGGCGGGGCAGAAGATGGTGCTGGCCGTCGCCGGCTGCGTCGCCCAGGCCGAGGGCGCCGAGATCACCGCCCGCGCCCCCTGGGTGGATATCGTGCTGGGCCCGCAGACCTATCACCGCCTGCCGGAGATGGTGGCCCGCGCCAGCCGCGCCGCCGGCGCCCAGATCGACACCGACTTCCCCGTGGAGCAGAAATTCGATCTGCTGCCGGAGGTCAACGCCAACCAGGGTCCCATCGCCTTCCTCACCATCCAGGAGGGCTGCGACAAGTTCTGCTCCTTCTGCGTGGTGCCCTACACCCGCGGCGCCGAGTTCTCCCGCCCCGTCGCCGCCATCCTGGCCGAGGCGAAGCGGCTGGTGGCCGGCGGCGCGCGGGAGATCGCGCTGCTCGGGCAGAACGTGAATGCCTGGCATGGCGAGGCGCCGGACGGCTCCACCTGGAGCCTCTCCCGCCTGCTCCACGCCCTCGCCGAGATCGATGGGCTGGCCCGGCTGCGCTACACCACCAGCCACCCGCGCGACATGGACGAGGCGCTGATCCGGGCGCACGGCACCATCCCGCAGCTCATGCCCTTCCTGCACCTGCCGGTGCAGAGCGGCTCGGACAAGGTGCTGGCCGCCATGAACCGCGGCCACACGGCCGATCTGTTCCACCGGACCGCCGACCGGCTGCGCGAGGCGCGGCCGGACATGGCGCTCTCCTCCGACTTCATCGTGGGCCACCCCGGCGAGACGGCGGCGGACCACGCGGCGACGATGGCGCTGGTGGAGAAGGTGGGCTTCGCCCTGGCCTATTCCTTCAAGTATTCGCCGCGCCCCGGCACGCCCGCCGCCGGCCAGCCCTTCCAGGTGCCGGAGGCGGAGAAGGATGCCCGGCTGCAGGAGCTGCAGGCGCTGCTGCGCCGGCAGCAGGACCAGTTCAACCGCGACTGCGTGGGCCGCGAATGCGACATCCTGCTCACCGGCCCGGGGCGCCACCCCGGCCAGGTGGCGGGCCGCACGCCGTGGCTGCAGCCGGTGCACATGATGGGCCCGGCCGGCCTGGCCGGGCGCATGGCGCGGGTGCGCATCGACGCCGCCCTGCCCAATTCCCTCTCCGCCACCCTGCTGGATGCGAAGGAGCTCGCCCCCGCTTGAGCAACACCACCCCCATCGCGCTGCGGGCCGACCCCCGCGCCATGAGCCGCCCCATGATGGCCGACACCGTCTCCGCCGCCCGCACCGTCACGCTGCAGTTCGACGACAACGCGCTGCTGCCGCTGCTCTATGGCGAGCATGACCGGCATCTGGCCCAGATCGAGCAGCGCCTGGGGGTCCGGCTGGCCAGCCGCGGCAACCGCCTCTCCATCACCGGCTCGGCCGAGGGAACCAGCGTGGCGGAAGCGGCGTTGCGCAGCCTGTGGCGACAGCTCGAACGCGGGGAGAAGTTGGCGATGCCGGAAGTGGAAGCAGCGATGCGGCTGGCGCAGCGCCGGGCCGATGCGCCGAAGGACCCGGCCGAGGCGCCGGAGCCGCGCCTGCCGCTCTCCGACCTGCCGGCGATCCGCACCAAGAAGGGCGCGATCGCGCCCCGCAGCCACGCCCAGGCCGACTACATGGACCAGCTGGCGCGGGCCGACATGGTGTTCGGCATCGGCCCCGCCGGCACCGGCAAGACCTACCTCGCCGTGGCGCAGGGCGTGGCGATGCTGATGGCGGGCCGGGTGGACCGCATCGTGCTCTCCCGCCCGGCGGTGGAGGCGGGCGAGCGCCTCGGCTTCCTGCCCGGCGACATGAAGGAGAAGGTCGACCCCTATCTCCGCCCGCTCTACGACGCGCTGCACGACATGATGCCGGCCGACCAAGTGCAGCGCCGCATCCTGTCGGGCGAGATCGAGATCGCCCCTCTCGCCTTCATGCGCGGCCGTACCCTGGCGCATTGCTACGCCATCCTCGACGAGGCGCAGAACACCACCCCCGCCCAGATCAAGATGTTCTTGACCCGGATGGGCGAAGGTACGCGCATGGTGATCACCGGCGACCCTTCCCAGGTGGACCTCCCCTCCGGCCAGAAATCCGGTCTGGTGGAGGCGCTCTCCGTGCTGGACGGGGTGCAGGGGATCGGCGTCTCGCGCTTCGGCGAGCAGGACGTGGTGCGGCATCCGCTGGTGGCGCGCATCGTCGCCGCGTATAACCGCGCCGATCAGTTGGCCCACGGCCACGCCAGGACAGGCGGGCCGGGCGCGGCCGGCGCCGCGGCGGAGACGGTCCGCCGTGGCAGGAAGGAGAATGATGGAACCGGGAAGTAGCTCGCCCGGCCGCAATGTCGCGGCCGGGCCTTCGCAGCCGGAGGTGATGGTTATCATCGAAGCCCCGGCATGGCGCGCGGCCGTGCCGCGGGTCGAGGATCTGGCGCGCCGCGCCGCCGCCGCCGCCTGGGCCGAGATGGTCCTCGACGGCGCCGTGCCGGAGGCCGCGCCGCCCGGGGCTCCCGCCGGGGCCATGACCGTGCTGCTGACGGATGACCGGGCGGTCAAGCGCCTGAACAGCCAGCATCGCGGCAAGGTCAAGCCCACCAACGTGCTGTCCTTCCCCGGGGAGGGCTTCGGCCATCTCGGCGACATCGCCCTCGCCCTCGGCGTGGTGCGGCGGGAGGCGCGCGCGGCGCGCCGCCGGGTGGGCGCGCATCTGGCGCATCTGGTGGCCCATGGCACGCTGCATCTCGGCGGGCATGACCACATCCAGGCCGGGGAGGCCCGCCGGATGGAACGGGCCGAGGCGCGCATCATGCGGCGCCTGAACATGCCCAATCCGTGGCGAGGGGTGACATGAGCGGCAGCGAATCGCGTGACGGCCTCCTCTGGCGCATCCAGGGGCTGCTGCGGCGGCGCTCCGCCGAAAGCGTGCGCGACCAGGTGGAGGCCCTGGTCGAGGGCCGCGAGCACCACGAGCACCACGAGCATGACGGCCCGCCGCGCCCCGAGCTGGACGCGCAGGAGCGCGCCCTGCTGGCCAACGTGCTGAAGCTGCGCGGCAAGACCGCCAGCGACGTGATGGTGCCGCGCGCCGACATCGTCGCCATGCCGGAGGACCTGACGCTGGAGCAGGCCATCCGCCTGATCCAGCGCGAGGGCCACAGCCGCTTCCCCGTCTACCGGGAGCAGCTCGACGAGATCGTCGGCATGGTCCACATCAAGGACGTGTTCGCCAGCGTCGGGCGCGAGGCGCCCTTCAGCATGGCGGCGGTGCTGCGCAAGCCGCTCTTCGTCGTCCCCTCCATGCCGGTGCTCGACCTGCTGCTGCAGATGCGCCAGGCCCGCATGCACCTGGCGCTGGTGGTGGACGAGTATGGCGGCATCGACGGCCTCGTCACCATCGAGGACCTGGTCGAGACCATCACCGGCGACATCTCCGACGAGCATGACGAGGACATGCCGGCGCAGATCGTCGAGCGGACGGACGGGCTGATCGACCTCGATGCCCGCACCCCCATCGAGCTGTTCGAGCAGCGCCTCGGCACCATCCTCACCGAGGATGAGCGGGAGCAGGACATCGACACGGTGGGCGGGCTGGTCTTCACCCTCGCAGGCCGCGTGCCGGCCAAGGGGGAGCTGATCTCGCACTCCTCCGGCCTGGAGTTCCGCGTGCTGGACGCCGACCCGCGCCGCATCCGCCGCCTGCGCGTGCGCCGGCCCGGCAGCGGGAACGGCAGCGGCACGACGCAGGCGGCCGCCTGACCGGAACCGGGGGCGGCGTCTCCGGACCGCCGCCCCCCTCGCAGCCTGCCCCTTTGCGGCCGGTGCCTTGCCGTGGCGGCGCGCCGGGGTGAAACCCCGTGGGCCGCGGCCCCGCCGCCCCCTCTCCTGAGGTTCTCCCGCCTGTGCTGACACGCCTCTCCCGACTGAGCGGCCGGAAGGCCCTGTTCGCGGCCTTCGGCCTGGGCGCCCTGGGCGCCCTGGCCATGCCGCCGCTGCACCTGGTGCCGGTTCTGCTGCTGGCCGTGCCGGGGCTGCTCGCCCTGCTGGAGGGTGCCGGCTCGGCCCGGCGGGCGGCGCTGATAGGCTTCGCCTGGGGCTGGGGCCACCATGTCGTCGGCCTCTACTGGATCAGCCACGCCCTGCTGACCGACCCCTGGCGCTGGGGCTGGCTGGTGCCCATCGCCGTGCCGGGTCTGGCCCTGCCGCTGGCGCTCTACATCGCCCTGGCCGCGCTGGCCGCCTGGATGGCGCGGCCCGGCTGGCCCCGCTGGCTGGCCCTGGCCGGCGCCTGGACGCTGCTGGAGATGCTGCGCGGCGTGCTGTTCACCGGCTTCCCCTGGAACGCCATGGGTTCGGTCTGGGCCTTCCATCCCCTGCCGCTGCAGGCGGCCGCCTGGGTAGGGGTCTATGGCCTCTCGCTGCTGACGCTGCTGCTGGCCGGGCTGCCCTGGCCGGGCCGGCAGGCGCCCCGCCGGGCGCTGGCCGGGGGCGCGCTGGCGCTGCTGGCGCTGGGCGGCCTCGGCGCCGCGCGCCTGGCCGGGCCCGCTCCGCCGGCGCAGGACGTGACCCTAATGCTGGTGCAGGGCAACATCCAGCAGGAGGCGAAGTGGCGCGAGGACCAGCGCTGGCCGATCTTCCGCCGCTACCTGGAGCTGACCCGCGAGGGCGCCGCCGCCCCGCCCCCGGCGGGGACGCCGGAAGGCCGCCCGCTGGCCGTCATCTGGCCGGAGACCGCCAGCCCCTTCCTGCTGCCGCAGGACGAGGCGGCGCGCGGCTACGTGGCGCAGGTGCTGCCGCCGGGCGGCGTGCTGCTGGCCGGCTCGGTGCGCGCCGAATGGCAGGGCGACGGCGCGCTGGGGCGGGTGTTCAACAGCCTCTCGGCCATCGACGCCAGCGGCACGCTGCGCGGCGTCTACGACAAGGTGCATCTGGTGCCCTTCGGCGAGTACATGCCCCTGCGCGGCCTGATCCCGATCCGCGTGGTGCAGGGCGGGCTGGACTTCTCGGCCGGGCCCGGGCCGGTCGCCCTGGCGCCCGCCGGCCTGCCGGCCTTCAGCCCCCTCATCTGCTACGAGGTGATCTTCCCCGGCGCCGTCACCCCGGCCGAGCGGCCGGCCTGGCTGCTCAACATCACCAACGATGCCTGGTTCGGTTTCTCGGCCGGACCCTACCAGCACCTCGCCGCCGCGCGTCTGCGCGCGGTGGAGGAAGGACTGCCCCTGGCACGGGCGGCGCAGACCGGAATCTCGGCTGTCTTCGGTGCGCGCGGAGAGGTGATCGCCTGGATCGGGCTGGGCCGGATGGGAACGCAGCAGGTTGCGCTGCCCGGCGCGCTACCGCCGACAATCTATGCCCGGCTTGGCAATTCCGGCGCGATCCTGATGGCGATCCTGGTTCTGGCGGTTGCAGCCGTTAGAAGCTCGTCTACAATCAGGCGATAATGCGTAGGCAGATTGTTTATTTTTTGAGAATTCTCGAAAGAGTTGACAATTTCCTAACTCAGCCTTAGTTAAATTGCACACACACAAGCGGGGGGTCGCCCGAGTGGCACGCCACAGCGAGAGCATAGGCGGAACCGCGGCCAGCGAACGCGGTCCTGCAATTGGTGGCGGAGGGTCAAGCATGCCCGTGGATGATGTCGTGGAAAAAGGCGAGCGCGAGCACCGCCCCAGCCCCATCGACGTCCATGTCGGAACCCGTGTCCGGCTGCGCCGGACACTTCTGGGCATGAGTCAGGAAAAGCTGGGCGAAGCGCTCGGCCTGACCTTCCAGCAGGTTCAGAAATACGAGCGGGGCGTCAACCGCATCGGGGCCAGTCGCCTGTTCGACCTGGCCCGGGTGCTGGACGTGCCGATCGGCTTCTTCTTCGACGACATGCCGGATGCCATGGGTGGCAACGGCGCCCTGCGGGCACGGCTGGGCGGCTTCGCCGAGCACCAGGAAGGCTTCGAGGACGACACGCTGCACAAGCGGGAGACGCTGGAGCTGGTGCGCGCCTACTACCGCATCACCGAGCCTGCGGTCCGCAAGCGCGTCTTCGACCTGATCAAGAGCCTGGCGCCGACCGAGTAGCGGCGGCAGGCCCGAACAGAGAAAAGGCCGGGGAGCCCCGCCCCCCGGCCTTTTCTCTGTCAGGCGTCCTGGCAAGGATCAGCGCGGATGCAGCGGCACCGGCGTGCGGTTCTGGCGCAGGTCGGCGGCTCCCTCGGCCACCGCCCGCTCCACCGCCTGGGTCAGGGCCTTGCGGTCGCGGAAGGCGCGCGGGTCGGCCGGCTGGTGCAGCAGCACCGTCACCCGCCCGCCCGGCTGCCGTGCCAGCCGCCAGAAATGGCTGCCCAGGTCCATATCGCCATACCAGGCGAAATGCGGTCGGTCCCGCCGGCAGGCCGGCAGCCCGCCCAGGCGGTCATAGACCACCGAGATCGGCTGCACCGCCGCCGCCGCGTCGGCCACGCCGAGGAAGGCGGAGCGGAAGGGCAGCACCCGCGCGCCATCGTTGCTGGTGCCCTCGGGGAACAGGATCAGGCTGTCGCCCTGCTGCAGGCGGCCGCGCATGGCGGTGGCCTCCTCCCCCGTGCGGCCGCGGCTGCGGCTGACGAAGACGGTGCGGCCGAGCCGCGCCACCGTGCGCACCACCGGCCAGTCCCCCACCTCGGCCTTGGAGACGAAGGCTGCTTCCAGCACGCCGCCCAGCACCAGGATATCCAGCCAGGAGGAATGGTTGGACAGGAACAGGGTGGGCCGCGCCGCCGAGATCTCGCCCACCACCTGCACCCGCAGCCCGATCAGCCGGCAGAGCACGGAATGGTAGAAACGCGGGAAGGCCGCCTTGCCGCGTCCCGGCAGCGCCAGCAGCAGCGCCTGCACAGGGATGCAGAGCAGGGTCCACAGCAGGGCGGAGACGAGGCGCCGCACCGCCCGCAGGCGGCCGGCGACGGGCCGGGGCTCCTGCCCCAGCACCTCGCCGAACTGCCCTGGCGCACGGCGCAGGGGCGGCGGCCGGTTCTTGCGCCGCCGGGTTTGCGGAAGGTCGTCGGGGATGCGGGCGATGGCCACCATGGCCAAGCCGGATAGCGGAGCAGCAGCGGCAGGACAATGACCGCTTCATTTCGCGGCCATGACATCTGGCGCCGCCGCGGCGCCTATTCCTGCGCGCCGCGGTGCCGCTCGTAGTGGCGGGAATACTTCTCGGTGACGAGCTCCGTCTTCACCACCACGCAGACATCGGTGGTGTTGAACTGGGTGTCGATCACCGCGCCGTCGCCGACGAAGCCGCCGAGGCGCAGATAGCCCTTCACCAGCGGCGGCAGGTCGGCCAGGGCGGCGCGGGCGTCGATCTGCGCGGGGTCGAGCCGGTCCATCGGCACGAAGCGCTCCGGCACGGCGCGCGGGCGGATCTCGGCCGGCGCGAGGTGCTGGGCGTGCAGGTAGGAGAGCGGCAGGGCCAGCGCGTCGAGATCGGTGCCGGGCAGGCTGGCGCAGCCGAACATCAGCGCGATCTGGTGGCGCGACACATAGGCGGCGATGCCGGACCACAGCAGCTGCATCGCCGCGCGGTTGCGGTAATGGGCATCGACGCAGGAGCGCCCCAGCTCCAGCACCTGGCCGGGCTGCGCCAGCAGCGGCCCGATGTCGTATTCCGAGGCGGAGTAGAAGCCCCCCACCTTCTCCGCCGCCGCGCGGCGGATCAGCCGGTAGGTGCCGACCACCGAGGCGGCGCCCTCGCCCAGGTTGTGGTCGACCACCAGCAGGTGGTCGGCCACGGCGTCGAAGGCGTCGCGGTCGCGCGCCGTGGCGGCGGTCTCGGCGTCCGGATGGGCGCCCATCTCCTCGTAGAAGACGCGGTAGCGCAGCGCCTGCGCCGCGTCGACCTCCTCCTGCGCGGTGGCGACGCGGACGCCGAGATTGCCGCTGCGCAGCTCGCCGAAGCCGGCGCCGGCCATCGCGGTCATGCCTCGTCCCCCCCGCGCCGCCGGGTGGAGCGGCGCGGCGGCAGGGGAGTGCCCTCGGGGGCGCGGCGGGCGAACAGCTCCAGCCGGAAATCGACCAGGCGGAAGCCGAGCCGAGCGGCGATCCCCTGCGCCAGGGCATCGCACTCCGCGTCGGAGAACTCGATCACCTTGCCGGAATCGACGTCGATCAGATGGTGGTGGTGGCCATGCTCGGTGGCCTCGTAGCGGGCGCGGCCGCCGCCGAAATCGTGCCGCTCCAGGATGCCCTTCTCCTCCAGCAGCCGGACGGTGCGGTAGACCGTGGCGATGGAGACGCGGGAATCGAGGGCCAGGGCGCGGCGGTAGAGCTCCTCCACATCCGGGTGGTCCACCGCCTCGGAAAGCACGCGCGCGATCAGCCGGCGCTGCCCGGTCATCTTCAGGCCACGCTCGATGCACAGGCGCTCGATCCGCAGGGGGTCGGGCTGGCTCTCGGCGGCGTGGCGGGGCGTGTCGGTGCGCGTGTCCATGGGAGTGGTCGGAAGCTCTCCTGTGCCGGCGGGACGCGGGACCTTCCCGCCGCCGGCCGGCACGCATTATGGCACGAGGGCCGGGTGCGCCATACGGGAATGGCGCCGCGCGCCCCGGCAGCCACGCCACTGGCTTGCCATTATCGGCCGCCCAAGGCAAGGCGGCCGCGTCGGTTCGTCGCCGGCGGCGCTCCGGCCACGGGGGCGGAGCGCGGCGCCGGGCCGCGACGAGGCCCTCAGGCGGAGGCCGCGACGCGCCGCTGCCGGGTGCCGCGCGGCTTGGTGCCGAGGCCGATCTTCTTCGCGAGCGACGAACGGTGGCGCGCATAGTTCGGGGCGACCATCGGATAGTCGGCCGGCAGCCCCCAGCGTTCACGATACTGTTCCGGGGTCATGTCATAGGCGGTCTTGAGATGCCGCTTCAGCATCTTCAACTTCTTGCCGTCTTCAAGGCACACCAGATAATCGTCGGTGACCGACTTCTTGACGGCGACGGCGGGCTGCGGGCGTTCCACAGGCGCGGCCGTGACAATCGGCGCCGTGCCAAGACCAGACAAAGTCCGGTGAACCTGCTCGATCAGGTTCGGCACGTCCGACAATGGAACCGAGTTGTTTGAGACATGTGCGGCGACAATCTGCGCTGTCAGCCCCAGCAGTTCACGTCCGCCCTGTTCTTCCGACATTCCCACGCCTCGCGAAAAATTCCTGTTGCAGTCTGGACGCATCTTACGACCTTGACTTTGCCGAACATATAGCTGCGCATCAAGCTTCTGCAACAGCAATCGGAGTTAAAATCGTGATTGATCAATCCTCCCAAAAAATTACTGTGCCGCAAGAAGAACTTTTTGACCAATCTCTTGATATCACAACCGAGACTTGCCCGATGACATTCGTCCGCACGCGGCTGGCCCTGGATCGGCTGCCGGCGGGTGGAATTCTGCTGGTTCGGTTGCGGGGAGAAGAGCCGCTTCGCAATGTTCCGCGCACCGCCATCGAGCAGGGGCACGAGGTTCTCGACGAAAGCGCGGCAGAAGATGGCAGCGTGCTGCTCAGGATCCGCAAAGGCGGCGGCTGAGCACCAGCGCGTCGCTGCCATCCGCGTAGTAGCGCCGGCGCCGGCCGCTCCCGGTGAAGCCCGCCGCCGCGTAGAGCGCGCGCGCGGCCGTGTTGGCCTCCGAGACCTCCAGGAACATCGTGGCCGCGCCAGCGGCCAGGGCGCGGCCCAGCGCGGCCGCCAGCAGCGTGCCGCCCACGCCCTGCCGCCGTGCCGGCGGCGCCACCGCCAGGGTGAGGATCTCCGCCTCGTCCGCCGCCACGCGGGCCATCACGAAGCCCTTCTCCGGCACCAGCAGGGCGTAGGCCCCCGGCATCTCCAGCAGCAGCCGCAGCGCGTCGTCGCCCCAGCGCTCCCCGGGCGGGAAGGCCTGGGCGTGCAGCGCCGCCAGCGCTGGCGAATCTGTCGCGCCCGCGGGCCGCGGTCCGGCCTCCCGCTCAGGCACCGGGCAGGCGCACCGCGGGAGGCTCGACATAGAGCGGCAGCGCGGCGCGTGGCGGCAGCCGCCCGGCAAGCCGCAGCGCCGCCACCGCGGCCACGGCGCCGGCTTCCGGCAGCAGGCTCCCGGTCAGCCGGGCCGGGATGCCGCGCGCCGCCAGCGCCTCCGCCACGGCGCCGGCCATGTCGCCCACCAACGCCACCGGGCCGGCGGGGTCGGGCAGCTCCTCCGGCGCCAGGGATTGCGGCGGGGCGGCGGCGGCATCCTCGCCGGGGGCGAAGCGCTCCAGCAGCACACGGCCCCGCCGGGTGTCGATCACCGACCAGACGGCCACCCCATCCCGCAGCGCCGGCGGCAGGGCCGCACGCAGCGCCTCGCCGGTGGTGACGCCGATGGCCGGGCAGCCGGCCGCCAGCGCCACGCCCTGCGCCAGCGCCAGCGCGGCCCGCAGCCCGGTGAAGCCGCCTGGGCCGATTACCGCCGCCACCGCGTCCAGCTCGGTCGCGGCGAGGCCCGCCTCGGCCAGCACGCGCGCCACCATCGGCGGCAGCGCCACCGCCTGGCCACGCGCACCCTCCGCCAGGGCCGAGGCACGCACCGCGCCATCCACCCACACCGCCGCCGAGGCCCGCGCCAGCGCGCCATCCATCGCCAGAATCCGCATGGTGGGTTCCATAGGGCAGGCGAGGCCTGGAAGGAATGCGCGTGGTGCGGGGAAGGAAGTAAAGGCAGGGGGAATGAATTCCCCCTGGCCCCCTTCTTTTTTTCTGTCTGCTTGCGGGTGCGCCTGCGGCGACACCGGGCGGGCGGGGTGACAGAATACGGCCATGCTCCTGCCCGTGACCGAAGCCGACGGCTTCCTGCTCGATCTCCGCTACGCCACGCCGGACAACCTGACCGGGCGGCCGATCTACCGGCGGCCCGTGGCGCTGCTGCTGCCGCTGGCGCGGGAGCGGCTGTTCCGCGCGCGCGACCAGGCGGCGCGGCTGGGGCTGAAGCTCCGCGTGTTCGACGCCTTCCGGCCGCTGGAGGCGCAATGGGCGCTGTGGCACGCGGTGGAGGACAAGCGCTTCGTCTCCGACCCGCGCGCCGGCGGCGTGCATCCGCGGGGCGCCGCGGTGGACCTCACCCTGGCCGATGCCGCCAGCGGCGCCTCCCTGCCCATGGGAACCGGATTCGACGCCGTGGAGGCCGAATCGGCGCACGGGCATCCCGGCGTGCCGGCGGAGGACCAGCGCAACCGCGCCCTGCTGCTGGGGCTGATGACCGCCGCCGGGTGGGAGCATTACGGGCTGGAATGGTGGCACTACCAGCTGCCGGAGGCGCGCGCCTTCCCGCCGCTCAGCGCCACCGCGGTGCCGGGCGGGCCGATGTGAGTGGGGGTCTTCTCCCGCGCGCGGCGGCGCGCCAAGTAGGGGGCATGGACCGCCGCACGCTGCTCGCCGCCACCCTCGCCCTGCCCCTCCTGCCGCGCCCCTTCCTGGCGGCGCCGGCCGCCGCCCAGGCGGTGCCGGCCAACCAGGCCGCCGCCGTCCTGGCGCGGGTCGAGGCCTACATGAACGGCCTCACCACGCTCCGCGCCCGCTTCCTGCAGATCGCGCACCAGGGCGGCTCGGCCGAGGGCACCGCCTACATCGCCCGCCCCGGCCGGATGCGCTTCGACTACGACCCGCCGGAGCCGCTGCTGCTCATCGCCTCCGACGGCCAGTTCCTCTACTACGACCGGGAACTGAAGCAGCCGAGCATCGTGCCGGTCTCCTCCACCCCGCTGGGCTTCCTGCTGCGGCCGCAGCTGCGCTTCGGCGGCGACGTCGAGGTGCTGGGGGTGGAGCGCGGCAACGGCTTCGTCGGCGTCACGCTGCGGCGGCGGGACAACCCGGCCGAGGGGCGCCTGACCCTGGTGCTGGCCGAGGACCCGATGGAGCTGCGCCAGTGGCTGGTGGTCGATGGCCAGGGCCGCCAGACGCGGGTGACGCTGAGCCAGATCGAGACCGGCGTGAACCTGCCCCGCCGCCTCTTCACCTTCAACGATCCGACCTTCTTCGAGAGCGAGGGCCGACGCTGAGGCAGGGCTGACGCCACCGTTATGCACGATTAATGCCTTGATCGCGCCGCCTTGCGGCGCAACCTTTGCCTCATGCGCCCTTTGATCGGCATCCCCTGCTGCATGAAGGCCTTCGGCGCCTTCGCCATGCCCAACCACGCCGTGTCCGACCATTACATCAAGGTCGTGATGGGCCCGGTCGGCGGCACGCCGATCCTGGTGCCAGCCGCGGGCGACGCGGTGGTGCAGGACATCCTGCCGCGCCTGGACGGGCTGCTGCTCACCGGCAGCCGCTCAAACGTGGCGCCCGGCCTCTACGCCGGCCCGCCGCACCTGGAAGGCACGCCGGAGGATCCGGCACGGGATTCCACCACCCTGCCGCTGATCCGCGCGGCGCTGGAGGCGGGGCTGCCCCTCTTCGCCATCTGCCGCGGCTTCCAGGAGCTGAACGTGGCGCTGGGCGGCACGCTGGACCAGCGGGTGCAGGACCTGCCGGGCCGGCTGGACCACTCCACCCCGGTCGACCAGGTGCTGCCAAGGGTGCGCACGGGCAAGGCGCACAATGTGCGCGTGCTGGAAGGCGGGATGCTGGCGCGGGTCTGGCAGGGGCTGGACTGGTCGCCGGAGGGCGTGCCGGTGAACTCGCTGCACAACCAGGCGGTGTCCCGGGCCGCCCCCCGGCTGGTGCCGGAGGCCTGGGCGCCGGATGGCACCATCGAGGGTGGCCGCGTGGAAGGCGCCCGGGGTTTCGCCCTCGGCGTGCAGTGGCACCCGGAATATGACTGGGCGGAGGATGCCCTCTCCCGCCGCCTGTTCGAGGCCTTCGGGACAGCCGCGACGCGCTGGGCCCTGGAACGGGTTGGCAACGCCGCCTCCGCGGCGGCGCTTGCGGCGGAATAGCCACAGGCCGAATCGAAGTTTTCGCGTCAAACGTTTTTGAGTTGCGGCAAAAAACCCTTATCTTCCCGTCGGGAGGTGCCATTTTGGCACTGGTTGGCCGGCTCCCCTCCGGCTCACCCGACCATTCCCCCCCAAGGAATGATACCCCCCAAAGGCGCCCGGTCCCCCCCGACCGGGCGCCACCTTTTCCGTCATCTTGCCTTCGCGCCCGGGGCGCTGGCCCCGGCAGCCTGCCGAAGCATGATATCGCCTGAAAACAGCGCGTTGGCGGCGTGGTGAAGACAGGGGTGGACGGCAGGAGAGACGGAAGCGCCCTAGCCCTGCCCCGCCATCCAGATTATCGAGCGCGCATGCCGACCCTCCGCATCGTCACCTGGAACATCAATTCCGTCCGCCTGCGTCTGCCCCTGCTGGCCGATCTGGTGCGCGACCTCGCGCCCGACGTGATCTGCCTGCAGGAAACGAAATGCCCCGACGACCTGTTTCCACACGCAGGCGTGGAGGCGCTGGGCTTCCCGCATCGGGCGGTGAGGGGCATGAAGGGCTATAACGGGACCGCCATCCTCTCGCGCATTCCCTTCACGCTCCGGCCGGGCGACCCGGACTGGTGCGCCAAGGGCGATTGCCGGCATCTCGGCGTCGATCTGGCGGTGCCGGGCGGGCTGGAGGTGCACAACTTCTACGTTCCTGCCGGCGGCGACATTCCCGACCGCGGGGCCAACCCGAAATTCGCCCACAAGCTGGACTTCATTGCCGAGGCCACGGCCTGGGACGCGGCGCGCGGACCGGCGCGGCGCGCGGTGATGATGGGCGATCTTAACATTGCCCCCCTCGAGAGCGATGTCTGGAGCCACAGGCAGCTTCTGGACGTCGTCTCCCACACCCCTGTCGAGGTGGCGGCGCTGGAGGGGTGGCAGCGTGCCGGCGGCTGGCACGATGCCATCCGGCACTTCGTGCCGCCGCCGGAGAAGCTCTACACCTGGTGGTCCTACCGGGCGCGGGACTGGGAGGCTTCGGACCGGGGCCGGAGGCTGGATCACATCTGGGTCAGCCAGGATCTGGCCAGCCATCTGCGCGACTGGCGGATCCACCGCACAGCGCGGGGTTGGAACCAAGCCAGCGATCATGTGCCGGTGCTTGTTGAACTGGATGTTTAATGCAAGGGCCCGCGTTGACGAGATAAGGTCCGGCGCATCATTTTTGCTCCAGAGTAAAGGATCTTGGGATGGCACGCTTCCTTGTTACGGGCGGGGCCGGCTATGTCGGCAGCCATGTGGTCCTCGCCCTTAAGGAGCGTGGTGATGACGTCGTCGTCATCGACGACCTGCGGCAGGGCCACCGCGCCGCCATCCCGGAGGGGGTGGAGCTGGTGGTGGCCGATCTCGCGGATCGCGCCCGGGTGGCCGATGTCCTCGCCGGCTGGAAGTTCGACGGTGTGCTGCACTTCGCGGCCCTCTCCCTGGTGGGAGAGAGCATGCGTGAGCCGCTGCGCTACATCACCGAGAACCTTTCCAACACGCTCGGCCTGGCCGATGCCGCCATCAAGGCGGGCTGCCAGCGCTTCGTGCTCTCCTCCACCGCCGCGCTGTTCGGCTTCCCCGAGCGGCTGCCGATCGACGAGGGCTGCCGCCTCGGCCCCGTCTCCGCCTATGGCGAGTCGAAGCTGATGGCGGAGCGGGGGCTGGAATGGGCGGAGCGGGTGCATGGCCTGCGCTCGGCCAGCCTGCGCTACTTCAATGCCGCCGGCGCCGACCCGCAGGGCCGGCTGGGCGAGGACCACAACCCCGAGACCCACCTCATCCCGCTGGCCATCAACGCCGCGCTGGGGCTCGGGCCGGAGCTGACCCTGTTCGGCACCGACTACGACACCCCGGATGGCACCTGCATCCGCGACTATGTGCACGTGACCGACCTGGCGGACGCGCATCTGCGCGTGCTGGGCGTGCTGGAGCAGGGCCGCAGCGTCCGCTACAATGTCGGCAACGGCAGCGGCTACTCGGTGCGCGAGGTGATCGACACCGTGCAGCGCGTCACCGGCCGACCGGTGCCCTACCGCACCGGCCCGCGGCGCCTGGGCGACCCTGCGGTGCTGGTGGCCTCCAACACCCTGCTGCGCGAGGAAACCGGCTGGACCCCGCAATACGCCGCGCTGGAGGACATCGTCCGCACCGCCTATGCCTGGCGCGCCGCCCATCCGCACGGCTTCGACGACAGCGCCCGCCCGGTGGCGGCCTGACACCGGACCGCCCAGCCTGGTCCGGGGACCAGTGCCGGGACCCGGCGCGGGAACCGCAGCGTTCGGCAGGATGAAGGACGGCTCTCATCGATGTAACCCTTGGCAAGGGACGAACACGCCGCAACTCTGCAGATGAACCAGACAGGTGATCGCAAAGTCGGCATGAACGCTTCCTTGCCCCTACCCACCTCGCCCGGTCCTGGACGCCCGGGCGGGCGCCCTCATGTCATCGTCATCGGCGCGGGGCCGGGCGGGCTGGCCGCGGCCATGCTGCTCGCGGCCCGCGGCGCCCGTGTCACATTGCTGGAGAAGGACGGGGTGGTGGGCGGCCGCAGCCGCACCCTGACGACGCCCGAGGGCTACCGATTCGACCTCGGCCCCACCTTCTTCCTCTACCCGCGCATCCTCGAGGAGATCTTCGCGAGCTGCGGCGCCGAGCTGCGGCGCGAGGTGGCGCTGACGCGGCTGGACCCGCAATACCGCCTGATCTTCGGCGGCGGCGCCGGCCCGGTGATCGACGCCACGCCCGACCTCGACCGCATGGCCGCCGAGATCGCCAAGATCGACCCGCTGGACGCCACCCGCCTGCGCGACTTCATGGTGCAGAACCGCAGCAAGCTGGAGGCCTTCCGCCCGGTGCTGGAGCGCGGCTTCTCCTCCGCCGCCGACCTGTTCGGCCTCGACATGCTGAAGGCGCTGCCGCACCTGCGGCCGCACCTCTCGGTGGACACGGAGCTGAAGCGCTACTTCCGCGACCCGCGCACCCGGCTGCTGTTCTCGTTCCAGAGCAAGTATCTGGGGATGAGCCCGTTCCGCTGCCCCAGCCTGTTCACCATCCTCTCCTTCCTGGAATACGAGCACGGCGTCTTCCACCCCGAGGGCGGCTGCGGCGCCGTGGCCACGGCCATGGCGCGGGTGGCCGAGCGGATGGGCGCCGAGATCCGCCTCGGCGCCCCGGTCGAGCGCGTGCTGTTCGAGGGCAGGCGCGCCACCGGCGTCGAGGTCGGCGGCGAGCGGCTGATGGCCGACGCGGTGGTGATGAACGCCGACTTCGCCCACGCCGCGCCGAATCTGATCCCCGACGCGCTGCGCCCGCGCTGGTCGGACGCGCATCTGGCGCGCGCGCGCTATTCCTGCTCCACCTTCATGCTCTATCTCGGCGTGGAGGGGCGCTTCCCCGAGATCGCGCACCATACCGTGCTGCTGGCCGAGGATTACCGGCGCAACCTGCAGGAGATCGAGACCGGACTGCTGCCGGGCGAGCCCTCCCTCTATCTGCACAACCCGGTGGCCACCGACCCTTCCATGGCGCCGCCGGGGCACAGCAGCCTCTACGTGCTGGTGCCGGTGGCCAACCTGCGCGGCACCATCGACTGGGCGACGCGCGCGCCGGAATTCCGCCGCATGGCGCTGCGGCGGCTGGCCACGCTCGGCCTGCCGGACATCGAATCCCGCATCCGCTATGAACGGATGGTGACGCCGCTGGAATGGCGCGACGAGTTCGCGGTGGGCTATGGCGCCACCTTCAACCTGGCGCATGATCTGGGCCAGATGCTCTACTTCCGCCCCGGCAACCGCTTCGGCAGCACGGAGCGGCTCTATCTGGTGGGTGGCGGCACGCATCCGGGCAGCGGCCTGCCGGTGATCTACGAGGGCGCGCGCATCAGCGCCGACCTGTTGTCGCGCGACCTGGGGATGGGCGGCATCGAGACGCGCCTGCCCATGGCGCAGGGAGAGGAGACGCTCGCATGACGACGTCGCATGTTGTGGTGATCGGCTCCGGCCTGGGCGGGCTGTCGGCGGCGGCGGTGGCCGCGGCGCGCGGCCACCGGGTCACGCTGTTCGACAAGAACCCCTGGCTCGGCGGCAAGGCGGCGGTGCTGAACCTGCCCGGCGGCCCCGCGGGGTCCAACAGCGGCTTCCGCTTCGACATGGGCCCCACCATCCTGACCATGCCCCGCGTGCTGCGCCGCATCTTCGCCGAGGCCGGGCGGGACCAGGCGCAGGACCTGCCGCTGATCCGGCTCGACCCGCAATGGCGCTGCTTCTTCGAGGACGGCACGGCCATCGACCTGATGCAGGACGTGCCGGCGATGGCGGAGAGCATGAACCGCTTCGCCCCCGGCAATGGCGACGGCTACCGCCGCTTCCAGGACGTGGCCACCCACCTGCACGACGTCTCGGAGAAGTTCTTCTTCTGGAAGTCGGTCGAGGGCATCGGCGACACGCTGGACTTCAAGGCCAACTTCCAGCCCGGCACGCTGCGCGACGTGCTGGCGCTGCGCATGGGGCAGAGCGTGGCCAAGGTGATCCGCGGCCATGTGCCGGATGCGCGGCTGGCGCAGATGCTGGACCATTACTGCCAGTATGTCGGCTCCTCCCCCTACCTCGCCCCCGCCGTGCTCTGCGGCATCGGCGACATGCAGGCCAGCGAGGGGGTGTGGTACCCGAAGGGCGGCACCCGCGCCGTGGCGGAGGGGCTGGCGAAGCTCGCCGCCGATCTCGGCGCCGACCTCCGCCCCGGCGTCGAGGTGACGGGGATGGATACGGAGGGCGGCCGGGTGCGCGCCGTCTTCGCGGGCGGCGAGCGGATCGCCTGCGACGCCGTCATCTCCAACATGGATGCCATCCGCACCTATGGGGAGCTGGTGGGCGGGGCGCCGGCCGCGAAGTACAGCCGGAAGAAGTACGAGCCGGCCTGCTCCGGCGTGGTGCTCTATCTCGGCCTCAACAGGCGCTACGAGCACCTGGCGCATCACGACTTCATCTTCTCCCGCGACGCGGAGGAGGAGTTCGACGCCATCTACAAGAAGGGCATCCCCGCGCCGGACCCGACTGCCTACCTCGCCGCCCCCTCCGCCACCGACCCCTCCGTGGCGCCCGAGGGCGGCGAGGCGCTCTACGTGCTGGTGCACACCCCGCACCTGCGCCCGGGCCAGGACTGGAAGGCGATGCTGCCCGGCTACCGCCGCACCATCCTCGACAAGCTGAAGCGCACGGCCGGGATGGAGGATATCGAGGAGCGCATCGTGGTGGAGCAGGCGCTGACGCCGCAGGACATCCACGAGCGCTACAAGGTGCTGGACGGCGCCATCTACGGTCTGGCCAGCCACGGGGTGTGGACCGGCGCCTTCAAGCCGGGCAACCGCTCCCGCGCGGTGAAGGGGCTCTACCTCGCCGGCGGCGCCGCGCATCCGGGGCCGGGCATGCCCATGGTGATGATGTCCGGCTGGATCGCCGCCGACGCGCTGGACCAGGATCTCGGCGGGCGCGGCATGAGCGAGGCGGCACGCGCGGCGGGGCAGCGCGGGGTGCCGCTGGCGGCGGAATGAGCAGTTCCAGGCCGGGGCCGGAAGGGGCGCCGCCCCCTCCGGGCTCCCCCGCCGACCTGTATTCGACGCCCCATATGCGGTTCTACCATTTCATGTTCGGCCGCTTCGCACGGCGCCACATGCGGGCGCTGCGGGTGGCGGAATGGGGGGTGCCGCAGCTTCCGCCGGGGCCGCTGGTGGTGTTCGCCAACCACCCCTCCTGGTGGGACGGGGTGGCCTTCATGCTGCTCTCCCGCAGTCTCTTCCCCGGCCGGCGCATGTTCATCCCGATGGAGGCGCAGGCCCTCGCCCGCTACGGCTTCATGCGCCGCCTCGGCGTGTTCGGGGTGGAGCAGGAGAGCGCGCGCGGCGCCGTGGCCTTCCTGCGCACCGCCGGCCGCGTGCTGGAACCGGCGCGCGCCGACATGCTCTGGATGAACGCCCCCGGCCGCTTCGCCGATGCGCGGGAGCGGCCGGTGCCCATAGCACCCGGGCTGGTGCGGCTGCCGGAGCTGGCGCCGCACGCCACCTTCATCCCCCTGGCGCTGGAATACCCCTTCTGGAGCGAGCGCAAGGCGGAGATGCTGGCCGCCTTCGGCGCGCCCTTGTCAGGGGCGGAATTGCAGGCCATGCCTCGGGAGCGGCGGCAGGCGGCGCTGGCCGCGGCGCTGGCCGGCACGATGGACCGCCTCGCCGGGGACGCCATCGCCCGCCGGCCGGAGGCGTTCCGCGTGGTGGCGCAGGGAGGGGAAGGCATGGGCGGCATCTACGATCTCTGGCGGCGCGGCCGCGCCCTGTTGCGCGGCCAGCGCTTCGACGCGCGGCACGACCGCCGCGCATGAGCGCCGTGGCGAACGGGCTCGGCTGGGCCGCGCTGGGCCTGGCCGCCTTCCCTGCCCTGCTCGGCGCGCTGAACCTGCGCCGGCTGCGCCGCCCGCGCGGCACCCCGCCCGGCCCCAGCCTCGTCTCCATCCTCATCCCGGCGCGGGACGAGGCGGCGCATATCGAGACCTGCGTCCGCGCCGCCCTGGCCAGCGAGGATGTGGCGGTCGAGGTGCTGGTGATGGACGATGGCAGCCAGGACGACACCGCCGCCATCGTCCGCGGCCTGATGAAGCGGGACCGCCGGCTGCGCCTGCTGCAGGCGCCGCCCCTGCCGCCGGGCTGGACCGGCAAGGTGCATGCCTGCGCCCGGCTCTCCGAGGCGGCGCGCGGCACCCACCTGCTGTTCATCGACGCCGATGTCCGCCTTGCCCCGCATGCCGCCGCCGCCCTGGCCGCCCATGCGGAGGATCACGAGATCGCCCTCGTCACCGGCGTGCCGCGGCAGGAGATCGGCTCCCTGGGCGAGGCGCTGACGGTGCCGGCCATCAACCTGATGATGCTGGGCTACCTGCCCGGCGGCGGCCGCGCCGGCAGCGGCCGCGCCTCGCTTGCCGCCGCCTGCGGCCAGCTCATCCTGGTGCAGGCGCCGGCCTATGCGACGGTGGGCGGCCACGCCGCCGGCCCGAGCGTGCTGCATGACGGGCTGGCGCTGGCCCGCCGCCTGCGCGCGGGCGGCTTCCGCACCGAGGTGGTGGACGGCGCCCCGCTGGCGCGCTGCCGCATGTACCGGAGCTTCCGCGAGGGGTGGGAGGGCTTCCTGAAGAACGCGCGGGAGGGCATGGCCACGCCGCTCGGCCTGCCGGTCTGGACGGTGCTGCTGGGCGGCGCCCACCTGCTGCCCTGGCTGCTGCTGCCCTTCACCGCGCTGGCGCTGCCGGCGCTGCTGCTCTCGCTCGGCCTGCGCGCCGCCATCACCTGGCGGACGCGGGAGCCGTGGTGGACGGTGCCGCTGCACCCCGCCACCGTGGCCGTGGCGCTGGGCATCCAGTGGTCGGCGCTGCTGGGCGGGTGGCTCGGCCGCCGCCCCGCCTGGAAGGGCCGCGCCTATGGCCCCGCCGGCCCTGCCACGTGAAGCCTCATCGCGTGACGTGCCCGGCATGAGTGCCGCCCCCGCCGCCGAGGTGCTGGCCGGCCCGCCGACGCGCGGCCCGGGCTCGGAGAACTTTCCCGTCGCCTCCTGGCTGCTGGCGCCGGCGCTGCGCCGCCCGGTGCTGGCCTTCTACCATTTCGTCCGCGCCGCCGACGACATCGCCGACCACCCGGAGCTGCCGCCGGAGGAGAAGCTCGCCCGCCTCGCCCGGCTGGAGGCGGCGCTGGACGACCCGGCCACGCCCCTGCCCCTGGCCCGCGCCCTGCACGAGAGCGGCGCCGGCACGGCCGAGGCGCGGCGGATGCTCTCCGCCTTCCGCCAGGATGCCACGCAGCGCCGCTATGCCGGCTGGGCGGCGCTGGAGGATTACTGCGCCCGCTCCGCCGCCCCCGTGGGCCGGCTGCTGCTGCGGCTGCATGGCGAGACGGACCCGGAGGCGCTGGCCGGCGCCGAGTCGCTCGCCGCCGCGTTGCAGATCCTGAACCACCTGCAGGATCTGGGCCCCGACCGCGCGGCGCTGGACCGCGTCTACCTGCCGCAGGACTGGATGGCCCTGGCCGGCGGCGAGGACGCCTTCTTCACCGACGCCGCCGCCCGCGCCCCCGTGCTGCTCACCGCACTGGACCGGGTGGAGGCGATGCTGGACCGCGCCGCCTGCCTGCCGCGCCGCCTGGAAAGCCGCCGCCTGGCGCTGGAATCGGCGGTGACGCTGCACCTCGCCCGCCGCCTGCTGGCGCGGCTGCGCGCGACGGACCCGCTGGCCGGGCGCGTGGCGCTCTCCCGCGCCGACATGGCCGCCGCCCTGCTCGCCGCCCTCCGCCTCAGCGCCCCCCGCCTTGGCGCCCCCCGGCCCGGCACCGACGACGCGGCGCTGGTGCGGGCGCGGGTGAAGCGCGCCCGCTCCTCCTTCGCGCGCGGCATGGCGGCCACGCACGGCCCGGCGCGGCGCGCGCTCTACGCCGTCTATGCCTTCTGCCGTGCCGTGGACGACATCGCCGACGGCACCATGCCCGAGGCCGACAAGCGCGCTGGCCTGGCCGAATGGCGCGGCAAGCTGGAGCGGCCGGACTGCCCGCTTTCGCGCGAGCTGGCCTGGGCGCGCAGCGCCTTCGCCCTGCCGCTGGCCGAGTGCCACGCCATGATCGACGGCATGGAGGCCGATGCCGGCCCGAGCCGGCGCATCGCCGATGGCGCGGCACTCGACCTCTATTGCCGGCAGGTGGCGGGCAGCGTCGGCGCGCTGGCGGTGCGCATTTTCGGCGCGCCGGAGGCAGAGGCCTATGGCCTCGCCCTGGGCCATGCCTTCCAGCTCGTCAACGTGCTGCGGGACATCGACGAGGACGCGCTGCGCGAGCGGGTCTACCTGCCGCTCTCCGACCTCGCCGCCGCCGGCCTGCCGCCCGATGCCCCCGCCGCCGCGCTGGTGGCCGATCCGCGCCTGCAGGCGGT
>NZ_JBHSCH010000058.1:0-28609 GCF_042651065.1 Teichococcus aestuarii | reverse complement strand
GCCGCCATGCCGGCCCGGCGCCCCCCGCGCGGCGCCCATCTCCGACAAGAACAGAACCAGGGAGGCTTTCCATGCCGGATGGCTATGACGCCACCTACGCGCAATGGCGGCAGGACCCGGAGGGCTACTGGCTCCGCGCCGCCAGCGGCATCGACTGGTCAACCCCGCCCGGACGCGCCTTCGATCCCGCGCAGGGCGTCTATGGCCGCTGGTTCCCGGAGGCGCGGCTGAACATCTGCCACAACGCCATCGACCGCCACGTGGCCGCCGGGCGTGGCGACCAGCCGGCGCTGATCTGGGACAGCCCGCTCTCCGGCACGCAATCCCGCCTCACCTATGCCGCGCTGCTCGACCGCACGGCGCGGCTGGCCGGCGCCATGGCCGCGCGTGGCGTCGGGGTGGGGGACCGGGTGGTGATCTACATGCCCATGGTGCCGGAGGCCGCCATCGCCATGCTGGCCTGCGCCCGGCTCGGCGCGGTGCATTCGGTGGTGTTCGGCGGCTTCGCGGCGGCGGAGCTGGCGGCGCGCATCACGGATGCGGAGCCGAAGCTGGTGCTCTCCGCCTCCTGCGGCATCGAGCCGGGGCGGGTGGTGAAGTACAAGCCGTTGCTGGACGCGGCGCTGGCCCTCTCGCCGCACCACCCCGCCGGCTGCCTGGTGCTGCAACGCGAGACTTGGCGCTGCGCGCTGCAGCCCGGCCGCGACGAGGACATGGCGGAGGCCATGGACGCCGCCGCGCCGCACCCCTGCGTCGACGTCGCGGCGACCGACCCGCTCTACATCCTCTACACCAGCGGCACGACGGGAAAGCCGAAAGGCATTCTCCGAGACTGCGGCGGCTACGCCGTGGCGCTGCACCACTCCATGTCCCTGCTCTACGGCCTGCGGGCGGGCGACGTCTCCTGGACGGCGAGCGATGTCGGCTGGGTGGTGGGGCATTCCTACATCGTCTACGGGCCACTGCTGGCCGGCTGCACCAGCGTGATCTACGAGGGCAAGCCGGTGGGCACGCCGGATGCCGGGGCCTTCTGGCGCGTCTGCGCCGAGCACGGTGTGAAGGTGCTGTTCACCGCCCCCACCGCGCTGCGCGCCATTAAGAAGGAGGACCCGGAGGGCAAGCTGCTGGCCGGCTACGACCTTTCGAAGCTGGAGGCGCTGTTCCTGGCCGGCGAGCGCTGCGACCCGGACACGGCGCTCTGGGCCGAGCGGCTGCTGCAACGCCCGGTGGTGGACCATTGGTGGCAGACCGAGACGGGCTGGTGCATCACCGGCAATTTCCGCGGCGCCGGGCTGTTCCCGATGCGCGCCGGCTCCGGCGGCAAGCCGGCCCCCGGCTATGTGGTGGAGGCGCTGGACGAGGCGGGCCGCCCCGTGGCGCCCGGCCAGATCGGCAGCCTGGCGATCCGCCTGCCGCTGCCGCCCGCCTGCCTGCCGGGCCTCTACAAGGCCGAGGCGCGCTTCCGCGAGGCCTACCTGGAGGCTTATCCGGGCCACTACAACACCGGCGATGCCGGCATGGTGGATGCCGATGGCTATGTCTGGGTGATGTCCCGCACGGATGACATCATCAACGTCGCCGGCCACCGCCTTTCCACCGGCGCGATGGAGGAGGTGCTGGCCGCCCACCCCGACGTGGCGGAATGCGCCGTGGTGGGGGTGAAGGACAGCCTGAAGGGCCAGGCGCCGCTCGGCCTCGTGGTGCTGAAGGCGGGGGTGGACAAGCCCGAGGCCGTGCTGGCGAAGGAGCTGGTGGCGCTGGTGCGCGAGCGCATCGGGCCGGTCGCCGCCTTCAAGGAGGCGCGGGTGGTGGCCCGCCTGCCCAAGACGCGCAGCGGCAAGATCTTGCGTGCCACGCTGCGCAAGCTGGCCGATGGCGAGGATTTCGTGGTGCCGCCGACGATCGACGACCCGGTGATCCTGGAGGAGATCGGCGCGGTGCTCCAGGAGGCCCACCCCCTCGCCTGAACTGGCAGAAAAAAGATGGGGGTCCGGGGGAATTCCTTCCCCCGGCCTTTAACCTTTCAGCTCCGCCATGGCGCGGGTGAAGGCGCGCCAGTCATCCTTGCGGGTGGCGGCGCGGGCGCTGCCATCCTCCAGCTTGGCGTAGAGGGTGAGCACGCCCTTGGCCCAGAGCCCGTCGAACAGCCGTTCGTCGGAGAAGGCGAGGAGGGTGGTGCGCTCGAACACGGCGGCCTTGATGCGCGGCTGCACCTTCCACAGCCACCAGCCCATGCCCGCCGCCAGCACCGCCGCGCCGACATGGATGTTCACCGCCATGGTCACCAGCACGAAGGCGACGAGGATGCCGATGGGCCAGGTCAGCGTCTCCGAGGCGCGGTAGACCGGCGAGCCGGAGACGTTCATCTTGCGGACATGGACGCCGAGCTGGACCTTGTCCTGGCGGACCAGCTCTTGCAGCGTCTCGAACTCACTCATGGCGTGGCGGCTCTCTCCCCGGCCGCCGCCTCCAGGGGGAAGGCGGCGCGCATCAGGGCGCGGGTATACTCGGCCCTGGGCGCCTGCAACACCGCCGCCGCCTCGCCTTCCTCCACCACCTGCCCGCCCTTCAGCACCATGATGCGGTGGGCCATGGCGCGCACCACGCGCAGGTCGTGGCTGATGAACAGGTAGGCCAGCCGGTGCCTGGCCTGCAGCCCGCGCAGCAGCTCCACCACCTGCGCCTGCACCGAGACGTCGAGCGCGCTGGTCGGCTCGTCCAGCACCAGCAGGCGGGGTTGCAGCACCAGGGCGCGGGCGATGGCGATGCGCTGGCGCTGGCCGCCCGAGAATTCGTGCGGGTAGCGCTCGGCCGTGGCGGGGTCGAGCCCCACCTCCTCCAGCGCCTGGTTCACACGGGCGCGGCGCCCGGCGGCCTTCAGCCCCGGCTCGTGCACCGCCAGCCCCTCGCCGACGATCTCGGCCACGCTCATGCGCGGCGAGAGGGCGCCGAACGGGTCCTGGAACACCACCTGCATCCGCGCCCGCAGCGGCCGCAGCGCGGCGCGGGAAAGGCCCTGGATGGGGCTGCCCTCGAAGGTGACGCGCCCTTCGCTGCGCTCCAGCTGCAGCAGGGCGAGGCCGAGGGTGGTCTTGCCGCTGCCGCTCTCCCCCACCAGCCCCAGCGTCTCGCCCTCGCGCAGCGCCAGCGACACGCCATCGACGGCGCGCACCGCCCCCACCGGCCGGCGCAGCAGGCCGCGGCGGATGGGGAAGTGCACCTTCATCGCCTCGGCGCGCAGGACCTCCGGCGCATCCGCCGGCACAGGGGCGGGGCGGCCGCGCGGCTCGGTGGCCAGCAGCATCTTGGTGTAGTCGTGCTTCGGGTCGTTCAGCACCTGCGCCGCCGGGCCCTGCTCCACCACCCGGCCCTGGCGCATCACCACCACCGCGTCGGCGTGCTGGCGCACGATGGTCAGGTCGTGGGTGATCAGCAGCATCGACATGGAAAGGCGCTGCTTCAGCTCGGCCAGCAGCGCCAGGATCTGTGCCTGGATGGTGACGTCGAGCGCGGTGGTCGGCTCGTCGGCGATCAGCAGCCGGGGGTCGTTGGCGAGGGCGGCGGCGATCATCACGCGCTGGCGCTGGCCGCCCGAGAGCTGGTGCGGGTAGGCATCCAGCCGCTCCTGCGCATTCGGCAGGCCGGCGCGCTCCAGCAGTTCGATGACCCGCGCGCGCAGCGCGGCGCCGCGCAGCGGCTGATGCAGCCGCACCGCCTCGGCCACCTGGCGGCCGACGCTGTGCAGCGGGTTCAGGCTGGTCATCGGCTCCTGGAAGACCATGCCGGCGACGCCGCCGCGCAGCCGCTGCAATTCGGCCGGCTTCGCCTCCAGCACGCGGGTGCCATCCAGCGTGACGCGCCCGGCGATGGAGGCGGAGGGCGGCAGCAGCCGCAGGCAGGCCAGGGCGCTGACGCTCTTGCCGCTGCCGCTCTCGCCCACCAGCGCCACGGTCTGCCCCTGTGGCACCTCGAAGGAGACGTTGCGCACCACCTCCCGGCCCCGGAAGGAGATGCCGAGCCCCTCGACCTTGAGCAGCGGCGGCGGGGTGGGGGGGATCATGCCTCGCCTCCGGGGAGCTTGCGGGGGTCGAAGGCGTCGCGCACCGCCTCGCCGACGAAGATCAGCAATGTCAGCACGCCGCCCAGCACGAAGAAGGCGGTGAGGCCGAGCCAGGGGGCCTGGAGGTTGTTCTTGCCCTGGCTCACCAGCTCGCCGAGCGAGGGCGAGCCGGGCGGCAGGCCGAAGCCGAGGAAGTCGAGGCTGGCCAGGATGGTGACGCTGCCCGAGAGCAGGAAGGGCAGGAAGGTGAGGGTGGCGACCATGGCGTTGGGCAGGATGTGGCGCGTCATCACCCGCGTGTCCGACACGCCGAGCGCCTTGGCGGCGCGCACATAGTCCAGGTTGCGGCCACGCAGGAACTCGGCCCGCACCACGCCGGTCAGCGCCATCCAGGAGAACAGCAGCAGGAAGACCAGCAGCGTCCAGAAGCCCGGCTCGATGACGCTGGCCAGGATGATCAGCAGGAAGAGCTGCGGCATGCCGGACCAGATCTCGATGAAGCGCTGGAAGCCGAGATCGACCCAGCCGCCATAATAGCCCTGCACCGCCCCCGCCGCGATGCCGATGACCGAGGAGGCGAGGGTGAGGGCGAAGCCGAACAGCACCGAGATGCGGAAGCCGTAGATGACGCGCGCCAGCACGTCCCGCGCCTGGTCGTCCGTGCCGAGGGGGTTCGCCCAGGAGGGGGGCGAGGGGGCGGGCTGGCCGAGGTCGCGGATGATGGTGTCGTGCCGGTAGGGCAGCAGGGGCCAGAGCATCCAGCCGCCCTGGGCCTCCACCTCCTCGCGCAGCGCGGGGTCGCGCCAGATGGCGGCGGTGGGGAAGCCGCCCTCGATGATGTCGCTCTCCGCGTATTCCACCGCCACGGGGAAGAACCATTTCTCGCCCACCTTGGCGAGCAGCGGCCGGTCATTGGCCACCAGCTCGGCGCCGAGGGTGACGAAGAACAGCAGCGCGAAGATCCAGAGCGACCACCAGCCGCGCCGGTTGGCGCGGAAATTGGCCAGCCGGCGCCGGGTGATGGGGGTCATCGGCGCGCCTCGAAGTCGATGCGCGGGTCGATCAGCGTGTAGGTGACGTCGCCCACGATCTGCATGACCAGCCCCAGCAGGGTGAAGATGTAGAGGGTGCCGAACATCACCGGATAGTCCCGCCTGATGGCGGCCTCGAAGCCGAGCAGGCCGAGCCCGTCGAGCGAGAAGACGATCTCGACCAGCAGCGCGCCGGTGAACAGGATGCCGATGAAGGCGGCCGGGAAGCCGGCGATGATCAGCAGCATGGCGTTGCGGAACACATGGCCGTAGAGCACGCGCCCCTCGCCCGCCCCCTTGGACCGGGCGGTGACGACGTACTGCTTGTTGATCTCCTCCAGGAAGGAGTTCTTGGTCAGCATGGTGAGGCCCGCGAAGCCGCCGATGACGAGCGCCAGGGTCGGCAGCGCCATGTGCCAAGCATAGTCCAGCGCGCGCTGCCAGAAGGGCCAGTCGGCGCTGCCGGAGGAGGCGAGGCCGCGCAGCGGGAACCACTGCACGAAGGAGCCGCCGGCGAACAGCACCACCAGCAGGATGGCGAAGAGGAAGCCCGGCACCGCGTAGCCCACCAGCACCACGCCGGAGGTCCAGGCATCGAAGCGCGTGCCGTCCCGCACCGCCTTGCGGATGCCCAAGGGTATGGAGACGAGATAGATGATCAGCGTGGACCAGAGGCCGAGGCTGATGGAGACGGGCAGCTTCTCCCACAGCAGATCCACCACCTTGCGGCCGCGGAACAGGCTCTCGCCGAAGTCGAAGGTCAGGTAGCCCTTGATCATGGTGAGGAAGCGCTCGTGCGCCGGCTTGTCGAAGCCGAAGAGGCGCTCGATCTCGGCCACCACGGCGGGGTCCATGCCGCGCGCGCCGCGATAGGTGCCGGCGGGGCCTTCGCCCGCCTGGCCTTGCGGCGGCCCGCGCAGCTCGCCCTGGGATTCGCCGAGGCGGCCGATGGTGCTGACATTGCTGCCGCGCAGCTCGGCCAGCATCTGCTCCACCGGCCCGCCGGGGGCGAACTGCACCACGATGAAGTTGATCAGGATGATGCCGAACAGAGTCGGCACCAGCAGCGCCAGCCGCCGCAGCAGATACGCGCCCATTTTTTTGTCAGGCTGCCGCGGTCTGGCGGGGAGGGGGGGCGCCGCATGGATGGGGCGCCCTGGCGGATGCGTGGTGCTGCGCGCGCATGATGTTCCCCGTGACCCCGTTTGAGCCGTGACCGGCAGCTAGCAGAAAAAAGATGGGGGCGCGGGGGAATTCCTTCCCCCGCCTCTGACCTCAGTTCGCCACGTTCCGGTCCGCCGGCAGCGCGCGGTCCTTGGCCGCCTCCACCCACCAGGCCTGAAGGTCGAGGGCGTAGCGCGGGTTGCGCTCCGGCCGGCCGAACTTGTCCCACCAGGCCACGCGGAAGCTGCGGCTGTGCCAGTGCGGAATGACGTAGTGCCCCCAGAGCAGCACGCGGTCGAGCGCGCGGGTGCGGTCGATCAGCGCCTGCCGGTCGGGCGCCGCGACGATCAGCTCCACCAGCGCGTCCACGATCGGGTCGGCGATGCCGATGGTGTTGCGGCTGCCATTCTCCTTCGCCTTCTCCGAGCCCCAGAAATCGCGCTGCTCGTTGCCGGGGGAGAGGCTCTGCGGGAACAGTTCCACCGTCATGTCGTAGTCGAAGGCGTCCATCCGCACCTGGTACTGGGCGGGATCGACGGTGCGCACCCGCGCCTCGATGCCGAGGCGCTGCAGCGCCTGGATGTAGGGCAGGGCCACGCGCTCGAAGGTGGCGCTGTTGAGCAGGATCTCGAAGCTGAAGGGCTCGCCCTTCTCGTTGACGAGGCGGCGCTCCTTCACCGTCCAGCCGGCCTCGCGCAGCAGGGCGAGGGCGCGGCGGGCATTCTCGCGGTTGTTGTTGCTGCCATCCGAGGCGGGGACGCGGAACTCGGTGGTGAACACCGCCTCCGGCAGCCGGCCGCGGAAGGCGGAGAGCACCATCAGCTCCCCCTCGGAGGGCAGGCCGGTGGCCGCCAGCTCGGAATTGGAGAAGTAGGAGGTGGTGCGCGTGTAGCTGCCGTAGAACAGGTTGGCGTTCATCCACTCGAAGTCGAACACCAGCCCCAGCGCCTCGCGCACCCGGCGGTCCTGGAAGAGCGGCCGGCGCAGGTTCATGGCGAAGCCCTGCATGCCGGTGGGCAGCTCGTGGCGGATCTCCTCGCGCTTCACCAGGCCGCGCCGGGCGGCGGGGAAGTCGTAGCCCGTGGCCCATTCCTTCGCCACGTTCTCCACCCGCAGGTCGATCTGCCCGGCCTTGAAGGCCTCCAGCGCCACGGTGGCGTCGCGGAAGTAGTCGTAGCGCATGACATCGAAGTTCTGCGTGCCGCGGCGAGTGGGCAGGTCGCGCCCCCAGTAGTCGGCCACGCGGCGGTAGGTGACGCTGCGCCCCGGCTCGAAGCCCTCGATCCGGTAGGGGCCGGAGCCGAGCGGCACGGTCAGGCCGGGCTGGGCGAAGTCCTTGCCCTCCCACCAGTGGCGCGGCAGCACCGGCATCTGGCCGAGGATCTGCCCCAGCTCGCGATTGTCGGCGTTGCCGAAGCGGAAGACGATGCGGCGCGCATCCTCCGCCGCCACCTCCGTCACGTCGCCCCAGTAGGCGCGGTAGAAGGGGCGGCCGCTCTGCCGCAGCGTGTTGAAGGTCCAGACCACGTCCTGCGCGGTGACGGGCTGGCCGTCATGCCAGCGCGCCGCCTCGTTCAGCACGAAGGTGATGCCGCGGCCGTCGCGCGGCAGTTCCACCCATTGCGCGAGATGGGCGTATTCGGTGCTGGCCTCGTCCGGGCTCGGCATCATCAGCGTGTCGTAGATCAGGCTGGTGCCGGCGGCCGGGGCACCGCGCAGGATGTAGGGGTTGAAGGAGTCGAAGCTGCCAATGGCGGTCAGCGCCATGCGGCCACCCTTCGGCGCCTCGGGGTTCACCCAGGGCCAGTGGGTGAACTCCGCCGGCAGGGCCGGCTCCCCCAGCAGGGAGAGGGCATGGGTGCGGCGTGGCGGCTGCGGTGCCTCGGCTGTTCCTGGCGGCGCCGGCACCGCGGCGGCCCCCGCGCCCTGCTGGGCCCAGGCGCGGGAGAGGACAGGGCCCGTGGCGAGGGCGAGGCCGGAAGCGATCAGATGGCGGCGGCGCATGGGCATAGGATGAGCGTTCGGCCGCGCCAGGACAACTGCCGTGTCGCCGGGCTTGCGATTTGCAACAGTGCCCCGCTCCGCGCCGGGCCGGAAACCGGCGTCAGCAGGTGCCCGGGAGGATTCCCTGGAGATGAAGTGTCGTTTAAAAATTCAACCTGAAGTGTCGGAAGAAGAGAGGTTTGTCCGATGGCCGTTGTCCGGGCTGGCGATGCGTTCCCCATAAGCTTCGAGGCCAGCAATATTGGCACCTGGGCTTGGCTCTGGCCGACCGGCACGCGGCCGGACTATTTCGCCGGCGATTACCGCTTCCTGGGCCAGCCCGGCAGCCGCACCGAATTCTTCGGGTACGGCATTACCTACACAGCGGAAGGCCTGCCGGTCGGTGGAACCGTGACCGGCTATCGCGAGACCCTGAACGGCATGTTGAGCGTCGAGGTCACAGGTGTCTCCGTCTCCGTCCCGCAGCTGAACAACTGGACGGTCCGCAATGCCTCGATGGAGGCGATGCAGACGCTCCTGGCCGGTGGCGACCACATCAGTGGCTCGCCCTACGCGGATTCGCTGCACGGCTATGGCGGAGACGATGTGATCCTGGGCGGGGCGGGCGACGACCGGCTTCGTGGCGGCGCCGGCCGGGACCTGATCGATGGCGGCACGGGGTCGGACATGGCCATCTATTCCGGCGCCTCGCGCGACTACAAGGTCGTGGTGGCCCCCGGCGTGGTGGGCGTGATTCCCACCCAGCCCGCCGCCCGGCAGCAGGACGGGATCGACACGCTGATCTCCATCGAGCGCCTCGGCTTCTCCGGAGGGTGGGAGCTCAAGGAGGCCGGCGCCATCAATTTCAGGCCGCTCGACTACATCGCCTCCCACGCCGACCTGTCGCGGGTCTTGGGCACGGATGCCGCCGCCGGCTTCGGCCATTACATCCATCACGGCTGGGATGAAGGGCGCGGCGTCAGCTTCACCCCCTTCGCCTATCTGGCCAGCCACCGAGACTTGGCGCTTGCCCTCGGTCCGGACGCCGACGGGGCGGCGCGGCACTACATCCAGTTCGGCCGGAGCGAGGGGCGGGAGACCTGGTTCCAGAGCGCCAGCTACATCGCCTCGCACCAGGATCTCATGCGTGCCTTCGGCGCGGATGAGGAGGCCGGGGCGCAGCACTACGTCCGGTGGGGGGCGGCGGAAGGCCGTGCGGTTACCTTCAGTGGGCTCGAATACATTGCCTCGCATGAGGACCTGATGCGTGTGCTGGGGGCGGATGATGCGGCGGGGGCGCGGCATTTCCTCAGCTCCGGCAACCGGGAGGGCCGCGCGACCACCTTCAGCGGGCTGGACTACATCGCCTCCCATTCCGACCTGAGGGCCGCCTTCGGCGCCGACGCGGAGGCCGGTGCCGCGCACTACATCCGTCACGGGCGCGCGGAGGGGCGGACGGCCGACGATTTCGACGCCGCCGCCTACCTGTCCAAATATGCCGATGTGGCGGCCGCGGTGGGCTGGGACGCGGAAGGGGCGGCGCGCCACTTCATCCTGTACGGCGCCGCCGAGCAGCGCACGGACGACCTGATCGGCTGAGGGGCGGCCCGGGCGGGAGAGGCCGCGGCCCCTCCTGCCAATCCGCCGGCCTCACCCCAGCAGCCGCACCGCCTCGTCGAGCAGCGCGCGGTCGCCCAGCGCCAGGGCCTGGCCGGGGCCGTCCAGCCGCAGGGGCTGGCCGGACCAATCGGTCATGCTGCCGCCGGCGGCCTCGATGACGGGCTGCAGCGCCACCCAGTCCCACGGCTTGAGGTCCGATTCGACGATGACGTCGATCAGCCCCAGCGCCAGCAGGCCATAGGCGTAGCAGTCGCCGCCCCAGGTGACGCGGCGGGCGGCGGCGCGCAGCCGGGCGAAGCGCGGCGCCTCGCTCTCGGTGAACATGTCCGGGCTGGTGCAGGAGAGCTCCGCCTCGGCCAGGCGGGCGCAGCTCCGGGTGCGCGGGTTGCCGCCCATCGGGCCGCGGAACATCAGCGGCTGGCCGGCGGCGCCGATCCAGCGCTCGCCGGTGGCGGGCTGGTCGATCAGCCCCAGCACGGGGCGGCCGCGGTGCATCAGCCCGATCAGGCTGCCGAAGACGGGCCGGCCGGTGACGAAGGCGCGGGTGCCGTCGATCGGGTCGATCACCCAGACCCATTCGGCGTCCGGCCGCTCGGCGCCGTATTCCTCGCCGATCAGGCCGTGGTCGGGGAAGCGTTCGGCCAGCAGGGCGCGGATCTGGCGCTCGGCGGCCTTGTCGGCCTCGGTGACGGGGCTGGCGTCGCCCTTCGCCTCGACCAGCAGGGCGGAACGGAAAAGGGGGCGGATGACCGCCCCCGCCGCCTCGGCGGCCGCTTCGGCCGCCGCGATCAGGTCCCGCATCAGGGGAGGGGCTGCGGGTTCGGCGACAGCGTGCGGAGATAGGCGATGACGTCGGCGCGCTGCTTCACGTCGCGGATGCCGGCGAAGGCCATGCGCGTGCCGCGGATGGCGCGCGCCGGGCCGGCCAGGAACTCGTTCAGCGCCGCGTAGTCCCACGGCTTCTCGGCGAGGCCCTTCAGCGCCGGGGAATAGTTGAAGTTGTCCAGGTGGGCGTGGTGGTTGCCGACCACGCCGTAGAGGTTCGGACCCACCTTGTTGGCGCCGCCCTGGTCGAAGCTGTGGCAGGCGGCGCAGAGGCGGCCGGCCAGCTGCTGCCCGGCCTCGGGGTTGGCGGCGGCCAGCAGCGGCGTCACGTCCTCGACCTGCGGGGCGGCGGGAGCGGACTCGGCGCCCGGCTCCGGGGCGCCCTCGATGGCGATGGCCACCTTGTCGAGGCGCTTCGGGTGCACGACCACATCACCCACCACGCCGGCCACCATGAAGGCGATCCCGGCGGTAAGGACGGCCGCGAACGCCTTGTTGACCTCCAAGCTCATGCTGCCGATCCATCCATCGAGAAATGCGAAGCGACTCGCTCCGATAAGCCCCGGCTGGTTTGCGCAGGAACCAGGGCTCGACTAGAAGCGCCCGGACCATAGTGGCAGAGAGCGGGCGCTTCAACCCGTAGCCCCACGCCGATGCGACGGCAAACACCGCCGCCGGCCTCCGCCGGCGCGGCCGCCACACCGAGGACGGATCGAGAAGAACGAGATGAGTGGTGTGATCGCCTTCCAGGGCATGCCCGGCGCCTATTCGGACCTCGCCTGCCGCAGCGCCTATCCCGGCTGGACGACCCTACCCTGCCCGAGCTTCGAGGCGGCCATGGCGGCGGTGCGCGAGGGGCGTGCGGCGCTGGCCATGCTGCCCTGCGAGAACTCGCTGGCCGGGCGGGTGCCGGACATCCACCGCATGCTGCCCGATTCCGGCCTGTTCGTGGTGGGCGAGCACTACCAGCGCGTGGAGCACTGCCTGCTGGCGCACAAGGGCGCCACGCTGGAAGGGCTGAAGCGCGCCCACAGCCACCCGGTGGCGCTCGGGCAAGTGCTGAACCTGCTGCGCGACCGCGGGCTGGAGCCGGTGATCGAGGCCGACACCGCCGGCGCCGCCAAGCTGCTGGCCGAGAAGCCGAGCCTGGAGGACGCCGCCATCGCCTCCTCGCTGGCCGGCGAGATCTACGGGCTGGAGATCCTGCTGCGCAACGTCGAGGACGCGGCACACAACACCACCCGCTTCTACGTCATGTCCCGCCAGCCGGCGCCGCCGGCGGTGGATGCGGTGAACACCGTCACCACCTTCGTCTTCCGGGTGCGCAACATTCCGGCGGCGCTCTACAAGGCGCTGGGCGGCTTCGCCACCAACGGCGTGAACATGACCAAGCTGGAGAGCTACATGCTCGACGGCCACTTCACCGCCACCCAGTTCCTCTGCGACGTCGATGGCCACCCGGAGCACCCCGGGCTGAAGCGCGCGCTGGAGGAGCTGGCCTTCTTCTCGCGCGAGCTGCGCGTGCTGGGCTCCTACCCGGCGCATCCTTACCGGCTCGGCCAGATGGCGCAGGCGGATTGAGGGAAAGGCCGGGGGCGCCTCCCCCCGGCCTTTCCGCCGCCGGCCGCTCAGGCGGGCTCCTTCTCCCGCTCGGCCATCATCGCCTGGAAGGCGGGGCGGGACTGGCAGGCGGCGATCCAGGACTGCACGGCGGGGAATTCCGCGAACAGTTCCTTCGCCGGCTGGGCATAGCGCACCACCTCGGCCACGTTCAGGTCCGCCACGGTGAAGCGGCCGCCGACCAGATGGCCGCCCCCCGCCTTCAGCCCCCGCTCCAGCGCGGCGAAGGGGCGGCGCAGCGCCGCCACGGCGGCCTGGGCGCGGGCGGCGTCGTGCTTCGGCGCGGCGGCGGGCAGGTGCATCATCACCTGCAGCGCGTTGTCCTCCACATTGGTGGCGGCCCAGAGCGACCACATGGTCATCAGCGCCTCCTCCCGCGCGTCGCGCGGCGCCAGCGGGCCGCCATGCTTGCGCGCCAGATAGAGGGTGATGGCCAGCGACTCGTGCAGGACGAAGCCGCCATCGTCGATCGACGGCACCTGCCCGTTCGGGTTGATGGCCAGAAAGGCGGGGGAGGCGGTGTTCAGCGGCGCGTCCGGCGCCGCCGGGTCCGGCAGGCGGTAGGACTGGATGACCGGCACCTGCTCGTATTCCAGCCCCAGCTCGCGCGCCAGCCAGAGCGGGCGCGTCGCCCGCGAGCGGGACACGCCGTAGATCTTCAACGCCATGCTCGTTCTCTCCCGAAAAGGCCGCGCAGCCTGCGCCAGCCGCGCCCGGGCCGCAATCTCCCCTCTTGTTCCGGGGCGGAGGGCTGGGCCACACAGGCTGCCCCAGGTGGCCAGACCGGCCGCCCGCGCAGGAGGAGAGCAGAGTGGCCGACATCGTCATCGACATCGGGGGAGAGATCTTCCAGGCCCGCTTCGAGGAAGCCGCGGCGCCCAGGACCGTGGCCCGCTTCCGCCAGCTCCTGCCCTACCAGGACCGCATCATCCATGTCCGCTGGTCCGGCGAGGCGTGCTGGATCCCGATGGGCGAGCGCGACCTCTCGATCGGCTACGAGAACGCCACCTCCTACCCCGCCCCCGGCCAGGTCATCGTCCACCCCGGCCAGATCAGCGGCGTGTCAGAGACCGAGATCCTGGTGGCCTACGGCCCCTGCTGCTTCGCCAGCAAGGCCGGCCAGCTTGCCGGCAACCACTTCCTGACCATCCAGGACGGGCTGGACCGGCTGGCCGATGTCTGCCGCTCCGTGCTGTGGGACGGCAACAAGCCGATCACCTTCCGCGCCCCCTGAGGCCGGCTCTCTCCAGACCGCGGGAGGCCGGAGGACGGCTCCCGCCCCGGCCTCGTTTAACCTTCGCGTAATCTGATACTCATCCGCCTGTCATTGCTGGCTTCTATGGCCGGGCATGAGATGTGCCGGGCGGCGCTGGCTCCGCCCGGAAGAGCGTGCCGCCATCGCCCCGGCCTTCCGCGCCAAGAGTCCGCACGAAGAGGAAGCCGGGAACCATGGTCAGTTTCGCCACGCTGGACGGCCAGCCGCCGGTCGTCATCGCCCATCGCGGCGCCAGCGGCTACCGCCCCGAGCACACGCTGGAAGCCTACAGGCTGGCGATCGAGATGGGCGTCAGCGTCATCGAGCCCGATCTCGTCTCCACCAAGGACGGCGTGCTGGTGGCCCGCCACGAGCACACCCTGTCCGACACCACCAACGTCGCCGATCTGCCGGAATTCGCCGACCGCCTCGTCACCAAGACGATCGGCGGCCGCGCGGTGACCAACTGGTTCACCGAGGATTTCACCCTGGCCGAGCTGAAGACGCTGCGCGCCAAGGAGCGGCTCGGCGAGGTGCGGCCCGAGAGCGCCAGCTATGACGGCCGGTTCGAGATCCCGACGTTGGCGGAGATCATCGCCCTGGTCCGCCAGGTGGAGGCGGAGACCGGCCGCAAGATCGGCATCGCGCCGGAGACCAAGAGCCCGTCCTTCTTCGAGTCGATCGGCCTCGACACCAGCGCCATGCTGGTCGAGCAACTCGTGGCGCTCGGCTTCACCGACCGCGAGCGGGTGTTCGTCCAGTCCTTCGAGACCGCCAACCTGATCCGCCTGAACGACGAGATCATGCCCGGCGCCGGGGTGGACTTCCAGATCGTCCAGCTCGGCAATTCCTACACGGTCGAGGCGCTGACCGAGATCGCCCGCTATGCCGACATCGTCGGGCCCAGCAAGGACGCCATCCTGCTGCGCCGCGCCGTCACGCCCGTGGATGGCGATGGCGACGGCGTGGCGCTGATCGCCCGCCAGCTCACCGGCGAGGTGCGGCCGCTGGTGGAGAACGCGCATTCGCTGGGGCTGAAGGTCATCCCCTATACCGTGCGCGCGGAGGAGCCCTTCCTGGTGCTGGGCGTGGACGGCACGCCGCTCTCGGCCCAGGACGAGATGCGGCTGCTGATTGAGCTCGGCGTGGACGGCTTCTTCACCGACCAGCCCGATCTCGGCCTGGAGGCGGTGGCCGACCACCTGGCCAGCGACGGCACCGAGGGCAACGACATCCTGCAGGGCACGGACGGCATCGACTTCCTCGATGGCGGCGCGGGGGACGACATCCTCTTCGGCGGTGCCGGCGACGACGTGCTGACGGGCGGCGATGGCAACGACACGCTGATCGGCGGCCCCGGCGGCAACCGGCTGGAAGGCGGCGAGGGCACCGACACCGCCATCCTCTCCGGCCGCCTGGCCGACCACGCCGTGGCGCGCGAGGGCGAGGCGCTGGTGCTGACCGGCCCGGCCGGCGCCACCACGCTGCTCTCCGTCGAGCGCCTGCTCTTCGCCGACGGCCTGCTGCGCCTCGACGATGGCGACGCGCTGTTCGACAGCCTCGCCTACGCCATGGCCAACCCCGATGTCTGGGCGGCCGGGGTGGACCTGAAGGCGCATTACGAGAACACCGGCTGGCGCGAGGGGCGCGACCCGAACGCGCTGTTCGACACCGAGGCCTATCTGGCCGCCAACCCGGACGTGGCGGCGGCGGGGGCGAACCCGCTGCAGCACTACCGCGAGTTCGGCTGGAAGGAGGGCCGCGACCCCTCCGCCGGCTTCGACGGCGAGGCCTACCTGGCGCGCAACGCCGATGTGGCGGAAGCCGGGCTGAACCCGCTGGAGCACTACCTGGCGCATGGCCAGGCCGAGGGCCGCGCCGCCACCGCCGTCATCGGCACGGTGGCGGCGGATGGATTCGACGCCGCCTTCTACATGCTGGCCAACGCCGATGTGGCGCGCTCCGGCCTCTCCGCCCGCGCGCATTACGAGCAGCATGGCCGGGCCGAGGGCCGCGACCCGAACGGCTTCTTCGATGCCGGCGCGTATCTGGAGGCCCATGCCGACGTCGCCGCGGCCGGCATGGACCCGATGATGCACTACCTGCTGCATGGCTTCGCCGAGGGGCGCGAGAGCTTCGGCGGCTTCGACGCCGCGGCCTATCTGGCGGCGAACCCGGATGTGGCCGAGGCGGGCATGAACCCGCTGCTGCACTTCCTGCAGTTCGGCGCCGCCGAGGGCCGCCTGCCGGAGCCCGGCCTGCTCGACTGAGGGCGCGGAGGAGTGGCCGGGGGCATGGCTTTCCCCCGGCCAAGGCGCTGTTTTCCAAAGCGTGACCGTGGCTGCCTTTCGGTTGGAGCCATGGCGCGATCCGGTCTAGAGAGCGCCGCATGGCCCGCTCTCCGGCGCGTGGTGGCCGCGCCGCGCCGCCGCCTTCCCCCTCCGCCGCCGCCCGGCCGCGCCAGCGCGGCGGCCTGGGGCGTTGGCTCGGCCGGCTGCTGGTGCTGCTGGTCTGGCTGGGCTTCGCCGGCGCCGCCCTGCTGCTCTACTTCGCCTGGGACCTGCCGCGGCCGGAGGAGGCGCTGGCCACCACGCGCCGCCCCTCCGTGACGCTGGAGGCCGCCGATGGCCGCCTGCTCTCCACCGCCGGCGACCTGTATGGCGAGGTGGTGCGGCTGGACGACCTGCCCGCCTACCTGCCCGGCGCGCTGATGGCGGTGGAGGACCGGCGCTTCCGCGAGCATTTCGGCCTGGACCCGGTCGGGCTGGCGCGCGCGCTCGTCGCCAACCTGCGCGCTGGCCGGGTGGTGCAGGGCGGCTCCACCCTGACGCAGCAACTGGCCAAGAACCTGTTCCTGACGCCCGAGCGCAGCCTGCGCCGCAAGGTGCAGGAGGCGATTCTGGCGCTGTGGCTGGAGCGGCGCTTCAGCAAGGACCAGCTGCTGGAGATCTACCTCAACCGCGTCTATCTCGGCGGCGGCGCCTATGGGGTGGATGCGGCGGCGCGGCTCTATTTCGGCGTGCCGGCGCGGCGCGTCTCGCTCTGGCAGGCGGCGATCCTGGCCGGGCTGCCCAAGGCGCCCTCCCGCCTCAACCCGCGCAGCGCGCCGGACGCCGCCATCCGGCGCGGCGCCGAGGTGCTGGAGGCCATGGCCGAGGTGGGCCTGATCACCGCCCGCCGCGCCGCGCAGGAGGCCGAGCGCATGGCCCTGCCGCGCCGCCCCTCCGGCGATTCCGGCTGGTTCTCCGACTGGGTGCAGGACGATTTGGCCGAGCACTACCCCGGTGCCGGCGACCTGGTGCTGCGCACCACGCTGGACCTGCGGCTGCAGGCGGCGGTGGAGGCGCGGCTGGAGGCGTTGCTGGCCGGCCCCGGCGCGGCGGCGGGGGTGGGGCAGGGCGCCGTGCTGGCGCTCGACCTGCGCGATGGCGCGGTGCGCGCCATGGCCGGCGGCCGCAGCTACCGCGCCAGCCCCTTCAACCGCGCCGTCACCGCGCGGCGGCAACCGGGCTCGGTGTTCAAGCCCATCGTCTGGCTGGCGGCGCTGGAGGCGGGCGCCACGCCGGAGGAGGAGGTCTCCGACGCGCCGCTGACGCTGGCCGGCTGGTCGCCGCGCAACGGCGCCTGGCGTGGCCGCGGCGAGATCTCGCTGGAGGAGGCGCTGGCGCACAGCGTCAACACCGCCGCCGTGCGGGTGCTGCTGCGCGCCGGCGGCGCCCACGATGTGGCCGGGGTGGCGCGCCGACTCGGGCTGCGCGGACCGTTCCCGGACAATGCCTCGCTGGCGCTGGGCACGGCGGAGGCCACGCTGATCGACCTCGTCGCCGCCTATGCCGCCTTCGGCAATGGCGGCCTGCGGGTGGAGCCCTATGGCGTGGCGCGCGCCGAATCGGCCCACCGCCTCCTGGCCGTGCCGCGCACCGCGCCGCAGCGCGTGCTCTCGGCCGAGCACGCGGCGATGATGCGGCGCATGCTCGGCGCCGTGGTGGCGCGCGGCACCGGCCGCGCCGCCCTCGTGCCGGGTAAGGTTGTGGGAGGCAAGACCGGTACAACGCAGGAATTCCGCGATGCCTGGTTTATTGGGCTTGCGCCCCCCCTGGTCATCGGCGTCTGGCTGGGCAATGACGACGCCCGGCCGATGGACGACGTCCGCGGCGGCACCCTGCCGGCACAACTGTTCCGCGATATCGTGGAGGAAGGACTTCCATGACCGACGCCCCCGCCCGCCTGGCTGGCCTGGCCCGCCCGATGCAGCACGCCATGAACAACCTCTACATGGTGTTGCAGGCCAATCTGGAGGCCGTGCAGGCCACGCTGCCGCCGGAGGAGCGCAACGCGGTGCGCCTCGGCCGCGCGCTGCAGGGGGCGCGGGAGATGGAGGCGCTGATCCGCGCCTATCTGCGCCTCGGCCGTCCGCATGAGGAAGGGCAGGTGGATTCCGGCAAGTTCCTGGAGGCGGTGCGGCCGGTGCTGGCCCTGGCCGTCGGCAAGCCGCTGAAGGTGGAGGTGCTGGCCACCGCCACCATCGCGCCGCCCCGGCCGGAGGTGGACCTCGCCCTGCTGGACCTGACCGCCGGCGCGCGCGGCCTGCCGCCCGGCCAGCCGCCCCTGCTGCGGCTGGATGGCAGCGCCATCGAGGTGAACTGGCCGGCGCCGGAGGGAGCGCTGGAGGCGCTGGCCGAGCTCGGGCTGCAGGCCAGCAGCCAGGACGGCGCCACCCGCATCGTCCTGGGCTGAGGCGGCCTCAGCCCTCCTCCGGGCCACCCTCCCGCAGATAGTCCTCGGTGGTCATCGGGCGCGGGCGGGCGGTGCTGGCATAGGGGTCGATCTGGCTGTTGGTGGCGGCCGAGACGCGGCAATCCTCGCACAGGTCGAGCATCGCCAGCCGCGCCGGGTCGGTGAACATCCAGTGGCCGCCGGCGCGCAGCCGCTCCTTCACCCGGTCGATCGAGGCGCGGGTGCCGAAGGCCTTGGCGCAGGACGGGCAGATGGCCGGCGCCTCCTGCTTCACCACCTGGCGCTGCGTCGCCTCCGGCCGCAGGTCCAGCCGCGGCTCCAGGCTGATGACCTTCTCCGGGCAGGTGTTGGCGCAGAGGCCGCACTGCACGCAGGCATCCTCCAGGAAGGACAGCTCCGGCCGCTCCGGGTTGGCGGCGAAGGCGCCGGTGGGGCAGACCATGGTGCAGGCGAGGCAGAGGGTGCAGCCCTCCACCGCCACATGCGCCGCGCCGAAGGGCGCCGCCTCCGGCATCGGGATCACCGCCGGCGCCGCCTCCGCCGCCGCGCGCAGCGCGGAGAGCGCCGTCCTCAGGATCTCGCGCGGGGCGCCGAGCGGCAGGAACTCCGCCCGCGCGGCGGGCGCCGGGCGCGGCGCGGCGGCCAGCATCTCCGCGAGGGTGAACGGGTCGTCGGTCTCCATCACCCCAGGGGCATGCGGCAGGCCGAGGCCCGCGAGCGCCGCCTCGGCATAGTCCACATTGCGCAGCACGCCCTCGGCGCCGTGCGGCCGGCGGGCCGGCAGCAGCAGCTGCACGTCCGACGCGCCCCAGGCGAAGGGCGCCACCAGCAGGGCAAGGTCGGCCGCCGTCACGGCGTGCAGCCGCAGCGGCAGCACATGCGCCGGCAGGCCGGGGCCGTGGCGGGAGAGGGCGTCGATCATCGCCTCGCCCGCCGCCTCGTGCAGCAGCAGGGTGGGGGCCTGGCCGCCCGCCGCGCGGTAGGCCAGCAGCAGGGCGCGGACGCGGCGCAGCACCGCATCCGTCGGCGGCAGGTCGTACTGCGCGGCGCCGGTCGGGCAGATGGCGGCGCAGGCGCCGCAGCCGGCGCAGATCTCGGCGCTGATCGCCACGCTGTCCCAGTGCCCCTTGGCGGAGGGGGTGATGGCGCCGGTGGGGCAGAGGTCGAGGCAGCGGGTGCAGCCGGTGCGCTTGTTGCGCGAATGCGCGCAGAGCCCGGCGTCGAAGCGGATGAAGCGCGGCTTGTCGAACTGCCCGACCAGCTCGCCCGCCTCGCGGGTGATGCGTTCCAGCGCCACCGCGTCGCCGGGCGCGGCGCGCAGGTAGCCCTGCCGCACCTCGTGCGTTGGGAAGAGCGGCGCACGGCCGGTGAGGTCGATCAGGATGTCGCATTCGCTGGCGGCGCCGTCGCGCGGCGCGCCCCAGCGATAGGCGGCGCGGGAGGAGGGGGCGGCCGCCGCGTAGCCGTCGATGGCGACGGCGAAATGCCCGAGCCAGCCGGTGGCGCTGCGGGCGCGGCCGCGCAGCACGGGGTATTCGGCCTGCGGGCGGGGCGCCACATCGGCCTCGCCGGTCAGCAGCACTGTGATGTCGAGCCGGTCCTTCAGCCGCTCGGCCAGGTCGAGGGCCGCCTCGTCGCGGCCCAGGATCAGCGTCACGCCCTGGCTCTCCAGCGGCACCAGGGGGGTGGCGGGCATCGGCACGGCGGCGGCGGCCAGCAGGGCGGCCATCTTCGGCCCGGCCTGCGCACCCTCCCGCGACCAGCCGGCCTGCTCGCGCACATTGGCGAAGTCCAGCGCGCCGGCATGGCCGGCGGCCTCCGCCTCCTGGCGGAACAGCGGCGCCTCCTGGGTGCAGCCCACCGTCACGTCGCCTTCGCCCAGCGCCACCATGAAGCGGTCCAGCTGGGCGCGGCAGAGCTGCTCGGCGGTGCGCAGCCGCCCGCCGCAGCCCCGCGCCAGCGCGCCCTCGTCCAGCACCATGGTGTCCTCGCAGCTGCAGGCGAAGACGGTGCGGCCGCGGGGAGAGGCGGGGGTGTTGGCCGGATGTGTCATGAATTCTCCTGCCCGCAGTAATTTTCCCGTCGGCTGTCCCGGCGCGGGCCGAAGCGCATATATCCACGCGGATGCCGGATGACGAGGGAAGAGCACCCAGAATGCACGAAGGATTGCCGCCCCTGCCCAGCCTGTTCGCCCCGCTGAAGCTGGCGCCGGACGAGGATGCGCGCGCCCGGGCCATGGCGCTGGCGCCGGAGCGGGGCGGCGGGCTGCTGCCCTGGCTGGCGGCGCCGGACCGCATCGAGGCCGCGCTGGTGCTGGAGCCGGAGGAGAGCCTCGCCGCCGCCCGCGCGGGCCTGCTGGCGGCCGCCAGCGCCGCCGCCGATGCGCTGGTGGTGCTCGGCCCGCCCGAGATCCCGGTGACGCTGCGCTGGCCCGCCGGCATCGTGCTGAACGGCGCGCAGGTGGGCGAGGCCTTCCTCGGCGCGCCGCCCGGCCTGCCGGAGGAGGCGGTGCCGGACTGGCTGGTGGTGGGCATCCGCCTGGCCTGGCGCCACCCGGAGGGATATGAGCCGGGCCGCGATCCCGGCCGCACCGCGCTGGCCGAGGAGGGCTTCCTGGAGATTCCGCCCGGGGAGCTGGTGGCCGCCTGGGCGCGGCACCTGATGGCGGGCCTCTCCGAATGGCAGTCGCGCGGCTTCCGCGCCATGGCCGAGCGGGTGCTGGCGCGGCTGGAGGTGGAGGAGTGGATGGAGGGCGCGCGGCGCGGCCTCGACCCCGCCACCGGCGCGCTGCTGCTGCGCCGCGAGGGCGCGGCCGATGAGCGCCGCCCGCTGGAGGCCGCATGACCCCGCCCCGCACCTTCCTGCCGCGCACGCTGCGGCTCGACCCGTCCGACACGGTGGTGTTCTCCCGCGCCGCCGCGCCGGGGGAGTGGGCCGTGCCCGGTGGCTTCGACTTCTGGGACGAGGACCCGGCCGCGCTTGCCGGCAAGCGGCGGCAGGAATTCCGCGCCGGCTTCCTCGGCCTCGGCAGCTTCGGCTTCTCCACCCTGGTGGAGGTGGCCGAGGCCACGCCGGCCGAGCGCGCCGCGGCGGTGGCGGCCCTGGCCGCGCGGATCCGCACCGCCTATGGCGCGCCGGACGAGGCCGCCGCCCGCGCCGCCGCCGAGGAGGAGCTGGCCTTCGCCGAATCGCTCTGCGGCCACCCGCCCGGCACGGTGCTGGCGCTCGCCCGCGCGGTGGAGGGCGGAGAGGTGCGCGAGCGCTTCCGCACCCTGCACCGGCGCGAGACGCCGCACAGCGATTTCGGCAGCCTGCCGGTGTTCGGCATCGTCGAGGTGGAGGGGGAGGAGCCCGAGGCGGTGGACCTCGCCGCCCTTCCCCGGCGCGGATGACCCGCGCTTCCCTTTCCCGTTCTGGTAATGGCGCATGACCCCTGATTTCTGGATCGCCTCCGGCCACCAGCTCTGCGACCGCGACGAGGCGGGGCGCCTGCTCCCGACGCCGGACCTCTGGCGCGCCTTCCTCGCCCGCCCCGAGCTGGTGCCGCCGGAGGAGGCCTGCGGCGCCGAGCGCGCCCTGCACGCGGCGCTGCTGGCGGAGCCGCTGCACCCGGTGGCGCCCGCCACCCTGGCGGCGCTGGCCGACCCGGACGCGGCCGAGAACTGGCAGGTCTTTCTCACGTTCCGCGACCGGGTGATGGCCCACCCCACGCTGGAGGCCGCCTGGCTGGCGCTCTATCGCGAGGGCGTGGCGGGCGTGCCGCCGCTGTTCCTGCAGATGCTGACCCAGCTCATCGCCCGCGCGGCGATGGAGGGGGAGGCGGATGCCTATGCGCTGCGCGCCGCCGAATGCCTCTTTCGCCCGCAGCGCGCCGCCATCCACCAGGGCGCGCTGCTGCTGGCCGACGAGGAGGTGGTGGCCGCCCGCGCCGCGGATGGCGACCTCGGCGCGCTGGGCCGGCTGCTGACCGAGGCCGGCGCCACCCCGCGCGAGGTGGAGCTGGACGTGCTGGGCGAGGCCGACCCGGCCGCCTATGCCGCCCGCTCCGACGCGCATGACTACGCGCTCGACATCGCCGAGGGCCGCCCCGGCCAACAGGGCCTGGCCCGCGCGCTGGAGCGCTTCATCCGGCACGTGCTGGGCGAGGAGGTGACGATCCGCCCCACCCGGCTGATCGAGGATGCCGACTGGTCCTGGCATGTGGGGCTGGACAGCGAGGCCACCGGCATCGCCAACGACCTCTGGAACGGGCAGGCGGTGGCGCAGGAGCGGCTGGCGCGCATCCTCTGGCTCGGCGTGCTGGAGTTCCGCGAGACGACGCGCGTGCTGCCGCGCCTGGCCGGCCGCCCCGTCTACCTGGCGCTGGCGATGAACCCGGCCAAGCTGGTGCGCATGAAGCCGCAGAACCTGGCCACCGGCCTGCCGCTGATCGCCGCCGAGGCGGCGCTGTGAGGCCCCGATGCTGACCGACACGCCCGACAGCCTGCACATCCGCGTCGCCGTCATCGCCGAGCGGCGGCCCTCGTCCAGCCCCTGGGCGGACTGGTCCTGGCGCGTCGTGGAGGTGCTGGCGGAGGCGCCCGATGTGCCGCCCTGGACGCTGCTGCGGCAGGAGGAGGGGCGCGCCCTGTTCCTGGCCGGACATGCCGCGGTGGCGCTGCATCCGACCGACACCAGCAACTACCTGAGCAACCTGGAGAGCGAGGACCCCCGGCTGTGGGTGGTGCTGCGCCCCGCCGCCGGCGAGCCGGGCATGGCGCTGCACCTGGTGACGATCGACCCGGGCGAGGCGCATCTCTACGCCGATGTCGGCAACGACACGCTGGAGAGCCTGAGGCTGCCGGCCTTCCTGCACGGGCCGCTGGAGGCGTATGTGGCCCGCCACCACCGCGAGCGCGGCTTCTCGAAGCGGCAGCGCGACCGGGCCGACCCGGAGGCACTGGCCCGCCGCGCGCCGGGCGGCCGGACGGGGGGAGGGGAGCGGTGAGCGGCGAGGGCTTCCTCAGCCGCTGGTCCCGCCGCAAGCGCGGCGTGGAGCCGGAGGCCGCGCCGGAGCCGCCGGCGCCGGGCAGGGCGGCGCCCGTGCCCGCCGCCCCGTCCGCCGCCCCGCCCGCCGTCCCGCCCGCCGCCGGGCCTGATCCGGCCGCGGCGGCGGACGCGTTCGACCCCGCCAGCCTGCCGCCGCTGGAAAGCCTGGGGCCGGAGAGCGACTTCACCGCCTTCCTCAAACCCAACGTGCCGGCATTGCTGCGGCAGGCGGCGCTGCGGCGGATGTGGTCGCTCGACCCCGGCATACGCGACTTCGTCGGCCCCGCCGACTATGCGTGGGATTTCAATGCCGCCGACGGGGTGCCCGGCTTCTCGCCGGAGCTGGGCGGCAACCTGCGCAAGCTGCTGGCGCAGGCGATCGGCGCCCCGCCCGAGCCGGAGGAGGACGAGGCCGCCGCCGAGGATGCGGAGGCGGGCGCGCCGCAGGGAAGCCCAGCCGGCGAGGCGGCTGTGGCGGAAGGCCCCATGGAGGGTCCCGTGGACGGCTCCTTGGACGGCCCCGTGGAAGGCGCGCCGCCGCTCCCGTCTCTGGCTTCCGCGCCGCTGACGCCGCTGCGGCTCAGCCCGCTGCCGGAGGCCGCGCCGGCCGTGACGGCAGCGGGCGAGACTACAGCGGGCGAGACCGCAGCGGGCGAGGCTGGGCCGGGCGAGATGGCGCCAGCCGAGGCTGCGCTGCAGGCCCGCCGCCGGCATGGCGGGGCCGTTCCACAATAGAAAGCAGTAATTGAGAATAGTTCTCAAATGGTGTCTGAGCCGGATACTTGCTCATAACCGACCGGATGAGTCAGAATGGTATATGGCCTCTCTTCGCGGAGCGGCCGGCTGCCGTTCAAAACCTCTGACCATCGGACCGCCCGACGCATGACCACCCCGGTCTCGCCGACCGCCGCCCTCGATCTGCTGGAGCTGGAGCGCGCCCGGCTGTTCGCCCTGCTGGGGCGGCTGCTGGTGGCGCCGCCGGATGGCGCGCTGCTGGCCAATCTGCGCGCGCTGCGCGGCGAGGCGGGCAGCGTGCTGGGCGATGCCTACGGCCAGCTGGCCGAGGCGGCGCGGCAGACCGACCCGGCGCAGGCGGAGCGCGAGTACCATGCGTTGTTCATCGGCGTCGGGCGCGGGGAGCTGCTGCCCTTCGCCTCCTACTACCTCACCGGCTTCCTGCATGAGCGCCCGCTGGCCGAGCTGCGCGCCACGCTGGTCCAGCTTGGCGTCGAGCGCGCGCCCGGCGTGGCGGAACCGGAGGACCATCTGGGGTTTCTCTGCGAGACCATGGCCGGGCTGATCGCGGGGGTGTTCCCCGCCGGGCCGGAGGAAGCCGCCGGCTTCTTCACCCGCCACGTGCAGCCCTGGGCCACGCGCTGCTTCGCCGACCTGCAGGCGGCCGAGGCGGCGCAGTTCTACCGGGCCGTCGGCGCGCTGGGACGCGCGGCGATGGAGATCGAGGCGACGGCGGCCGGGCTGCCGGCATAAAGACAAGACCAAGGAGCGCGGCGATGCACGACGGGAACGAGAACAAGGTGGCGGAGCGGCGCGGCTTCCTGAAGACGCTGGGCCTGGCCGGGGGCGCCGCCGCGGCGGCCGCCGCTCCCGCCGCCGCGCAGGCGCAGGCGCCGCGCCCGCGCAAGGAGACGGAGGTCGAGAAGGTGGCGGCGCGCTATCGCGAGACCGACCACGTCAAGGCCTTCTACCGCACCAACCGCTACTGAGACGGGACAGGGAAGGGACGCCCCATGCTGATCAAGCGCAGCGAGGGGAAGGCCGCCCGTCAGCGGCTTTCCTCCACCTATCAGGGCCTTTCCGCCGGCGGGATGGACCGGCGCAGCTTCCTGCGGCAGGCGGGCCTCGGCGGCGCCGGGCTGGCGGCGCTGGGCAGCTTCGGCCTGACCACCGCGCGCCCGGCCGCCGCCGGCCCGACCAACTTCAGCCAGCCGATCCAGCGCATCAAGAACATCTGCACCCATTGCTCGGTGGGCTGCACGGTTGTGGCGGAGGTGCAGAACGGCGTCTGGGTCGGGCAGGAGCCGGCCTTCGAGAGCCCGATCAACCGCGGCACGCATTGCGCCAAGGGCGCCTCGGTGCGTGAGCTGGTGCATGGCGACCGCCGGCTGAAATACCCGATGAAGCTGGTGGACGGGCAGTGGCAGCGCGTCTCCTGGGAGCAGGCGATCGAGGAGATCGGCGACAAGCTGCTGGAGATCCGGCAGAAATCCGGCCCCGATTCGGTCTACTGGCTGGGCAGCGCCAAGTTCAGCAACGAGGGCGCGTACCTGATGCGGAAGTTCGCCGCATTCTGGGGCAGCAACACGATCGACCACCAGGCGCGCATCTGCCACTCGACCACCGTGGCCGGCGTCTCCAACGTCATGGGCTACGGCGCCCAGACCAACAGCTACAACGACACGCGCAACGCGCGCACCATGATCATCATGGGCGGCAACCCGGCGGAAGCGCACCCGATCTCGATGCAGCACATGCTGGCGGGCAAGGAGCAGAACCGCGCGAACGTGATCGTCATCGATCCGCGCTTCACCCGCACGGCGGCGCACGCCACCGAGTATGTCCGCATCCGCCCCGGCACCGACATCCCCATCATCTGGGGCATGCTCTGGCACATCTTCGAGAACGGGTGGGAGGACAAGGAGTTCATCGCCCAGCGGGTGTTCGGCATGGACGACGTCCGCAAGGAGGTCGCCAAGTGGAACCCGCGCGAGGTCGAGCGCGTCACCGGCGTGCCCGAGGCCCAGCTGAAGAAGGTGGCGCAGATCTTCGCCACCCAGAAGCCGGCCACGCTGATCTGGTGCATGGGCGCCACGCAGAAGACCGTGGGCACCGCCAATGTGCGCGCCTTCACCATCCTGCTGCTGGCCACCGGCAACATGGGCCGGCCCGGCACCGGCGCCAACATCTACCGCGGCCACACCAACGTGCAGGGCGCGACGGATTTCGGCCTCGATGTCACCACCCTGCCGGCCTATTACGGGCTGGACGAGGCGGCCTGGCGCCACTGGTGCCGGGTGTGGGACGTGCCCTATGAGTGGATGGTGCAGCGCTTCGCCAGCAAGGCGCTGATGGAGACGCCCGGCATCCCCACCACGCGCTGGTTCGACGCCGTGCTGCTGCCGAAGGACCAGCTGTCGCAGCCGGATACGGTGAAGGCCTTCATCGCCATCGGCCATGGCGGCAACACCGTCAGCCGCATGCCCGAGGCGATCAAGGGCATGGATGCGCTCGAGCTGCTCGTGGTGGCCGATCCGCACCCGACCAACCTCTCCAGCATGTCGAACCGGCGCGACAACACCTACCTGCTGCCGATCTCGACGCAGTTCGAGTGCGATGGCAGCCGCACCGCCTCCAACCGCTCGCTGCAGTGGGGCTCCAAGATCGTCGACCCGATCTTCGAGTGCAAGAACGACTACGAGCTGCTCTACCTGCTGGCGCGGAAGTTCGGCTTCGCCCAGGAGATGTTCAAGTCGATCGAGGTGAAGGGCACGCAGCCCGTCGCCGAGAGCATCACGCGCGAGTTCAACCGCGGCGCCATCTCCACGGGCTATTCTGGCCAGTCGCCCGAGCGGCTGAAGCTGCACATGCAGCGCCAGGAGGATTTCGACCTGGTGACGCTGCGCGGCCGTCCCGGCTCCCCGGTGGAGGGCGAGGTCTATGGCCTGCCCTGGCCCTGCTGGGGCACGCCGGAGATGAAGCACCCCGGCACGCACATCCTCTACAACACCAACCTGCACGTGAAGGAAGGCGGCGGCTGCTTCCGCGCACGCTGGGGCGTGGAGCGCGAGGGCAAGACGCTGCTGGCCGAGAGGTCCTATTCCAAGGGCTCGGAGCTGACGGACGGCTACCCGGAGTTCACCGTGGCCGTGCTGAAGCGCCTGGGCTGGTACGACGAGCTGACGGCGCAGGAGAAGGAGATCATCGCCCGGGTGGGCGGCGACAATCCGGACCGCGTCTCCTGGTCGACCGACCTGTCCTTCGGCATCATCCGCGTGGCGCTGGAGCATGGCTGCCAGCCCTCCGGCAACGGCAAGGCCCGCGCCAACGCCTGGAACCTGCCCGACCCGGTGCCGGTGCACCGCGAGCCGATCTACACCCCGCGCACCGACCTGATCGCCGACTACCCCGCGATCGACGACCGGCGCACCTTCCGCTTGCCGCACCTGGCCAAGAGCGTGCAGGCGCGCTCCTACAGCCTGGCAACCTCCTTCCCCATCGTGCTGACCTCCGGCCGGCTGGTGGAGTACGAGGGCGGCGGCGAGGAGACGCGCTCCAACCGCTGGCTGGCCGAGCTGCAGCAGGACATGTTCGTCGAGATCAACCCGGCGGATGCGGAGGCGCGCGGCATCAAGCCCGGCCAGATGGTCTGGGTGGACGGCGTGGAGAACAGCGCCAAGGTGCGGGTGAAGGCCCTGGTGACCGACCGTGTCGCCAAGGGGGTGGCCTTCATGCCCTTCCACTTCGGCGGCTGGTACCAGGGCGAGGACCGGCGCGGCTACTACCCGCCGGGGACCGACCCCATCGTGCTCGGCGAGAGCGTCAATACCGTGACAACCTATGGCTACGACCCGGTGACCGCGATGCAGGAAACCAAGGTCACGCTCTGCCAGATCCGCGGCGCGTGACAGGGAGGAATTGATCCATGGCCCGCATGAAATTCCTCTGTGACAGCGACCGTTGCATCGAGTGCAACGCCTGCGTCACCGCCTGCAAGAACGAGAACGAGGTGCCCTGGGGCATCAACCGGCGCCGCGTCGTCACCATCAATGACGGCAAGGCGGGCGAGCGCTCGATCTCGATGGCCTGCATGCACTGCACGGACGCGCCCTGCGCCGCCGTCTGCCCCGTCTCGTGCTTCTACACGACGGCGGATGCCATCGTGCTGCACGACAAGGATCTGTGCATCGGCTGCGGCTACTGCTTCTACGCCTGCCCCTTCGGCGCCCCGCAATACCCGAAGGTCGGGAATTTCGGCGGGCGCGGCAAGATGGACAAGTGCACCTACTGCGCCGGCGGTCCGCAGCAGGACAACACGGCGGCGGAATACGCGCAGTACGGCGCCAACCGCATCGCCGAGGGCAAGCTGCCGCTCTGCGCCGAGATGTGCTCCACCCGCTCGCTGATGGCGGGCGATGGCGACATCATCGCCTCCATCTACAAGGAGCGGGTGCAGAAGCGCTGCATGGTGCGGCCGGAGGGGCCGTGGCGCATGCGGATGCGCCCGCGCACCAGGAAGAACAGCGCCAGCACCGCCAGCACCCCGAGGAT
>NZ_JBHSCH010000057.1:0-29276 GCF_042651065.1 Teichococcus aestuarii | reverse complement strand
GGCGGGCCGCGCGGCCCGCGCAAGCCGCGCTGAGGCCATGCGCATCATCGCCGGGCGCCACCGGGGGCGCCGCCTGGAGGCCGCCCCCGGCGCCACCACCCGCCCCACCGCCGACCGGGTGCGGCAGGCGCTGTTCGACATGCTCTGGCACGCCCCCTGGGCCGGCCGCGCGGCGGTGGAGGAGGCGGCGGTGCTGGACGCCTTCGCCGGCACCGGCGCGCTGGGGCTGGAGGCGCTCTCGCGCGGCGCCGCCTCGGCCTGCTTCATCGAGCGGGACCGCGTGGCGCTGGGCGTGCTGCGCGCCAACATCACCGCCTGCGGCGAGGGGGAGCGCGCCCGCATCCTGCCCGGCGACGCCACCCGCCCGCCGCGCCCCCCGGCGCCTTGCGGCCTGATCTTCCTCGACCCGCCCTATGCGCAGGATCTGGTGCCGCGCGCCCTCGCCGCCCTGGGCGTGGCGGGCTGGGTGGCGCCGGGCGCGCTGGTGGTGGCCGAGACGGGGCGGGAGGAGGCGCTGCCGCTGGAGGGGCCGCTCGCCGGCTTCACGGAGCTTGCCACGCGCGAGCATGGCGCGGCCCGGCTGCACTGCCTGCGCGCGCCCGGCTGAGAATTATCTTTCCTTAATGCGGAACGCCATCCGGCGGACGCAGCCATCCACCCAGGCCGCCGGCAGCAGCGGCGAGAGGCGCAGCGCCCAGGCCAGCGGCCAGGGAAAGGCCAGCTGCGCCGCGCCCCGCCGCAGGGCGCGCTCCAGCTTCGCCGCCGCCGCCTCGGCGCTGATGGAGAGCGGGCGCGGGCCTTCCCAGCGGGCGCCCATGGCGCTGTCGAAGAAGCCGGGGGCCACCAGCGTCACCCGCAGGCCGGCGGGGCGCAGCCCGGCGCGCAGCGCCTCGCCATAGGCCCAGAGCCCGGCCTTGCTGGCGCAGTAGCCGGGGCTGTCCGGCAGGCCGCGGAAGGCGGCCAGCGAGGCCACCAGCCCGATATGGCCATGCCCGCGCGCCCGCATCGCCGGCCAGAGCGGCTCCACCAGGTTCATCGCCCCCAGCAGGTTCACCGCCACCTGCTCGTGCGCCGCGGCCAGCCCCTCGGGCGCGCCGCCGGGGCGGGTGCCGGCGGCGATGCCGGCATTGGCCACCACCAGATCGACCGGCGCCGCGGCGTCCCAGCCGGCCAGCAGCCGGGCCATGCCCCCGGCATCGCGCACATCCTGCACCGCCGGGCAGGGCTCGGCGCCGCGCGCCGCCACGGCGGCCGCCACGCGCGCCAGGGCTGCCGCGTCCCGCCCGATCAGCCCGATCCGCACCCCCGGCGCGGCCAGCCGGCAGGCCAGCGCCGCCCCCAGCCCGCGCGAGGCGCCGCTGATGACGACGCTGCGGAAGGCCGGCGCGCTCAGCGCAGCCCCCGCAGGCGCGAGACCCAGCCGCGCAGCCAGCCCTCCACGCCCCGGTGCGCGGTGAGGGGCGAGACCTTCCAGGCGGCGGGGTCGTCCAGCCGCTCCAGGATCAGCTCGGGCGGGCAGGGCAGCTCCGTCACCGGGTCCACCTGCCGGGGGAACAGGATCAGCGTGGCGGCCACCAGCGCGTCGAGGCTCAGGGGGCGGCCGCGCCGGGGCGGCGGGGCGCGGTCCTCGGTCAGGCCCCAGCCGGCGTAGAAGGGCTGGCCGTAGGTGACCACCGGCACGCCGCGCAGCAGCGCCTCGAAGCCGGAGAGCGAGGTGAGGGTGTGCACCGCCTCCACCTGCGGCAGCAGGGCGGGCAGGGCGGCGCCGGTCACCACCTGGTCGGCCAGGCCGGCCAGCGCCGCGGCGGGCAGGCGGCCCTTGCGGAAGCCCGCCTCGAGGTCGGGGTGCGGCTTGTAGACCAGCCAGGCCCCGGGATGCGCGGCGCGCACGGCGCGCAGCAGCGCCAGGTTGCCCCGGATCGGCCCGCCGCCCAGCCGCACCGAGGCATCGTCCTCCACCTGGCCCGGCACCAGCAGGCGGGCACGGCCGGCGGGCGCCGTAATCTCCGGCGCCGCGCCGGCCAGATTGTACTTGCTGATGCCGCGCGCCACGATCGCCGCGCGCAGCGCCGCGGCGCGGGAGAGCAGCTCGGGCGGGAAGTCGGCGGTGGCGAGCAAATGCTCCAGCGCACTGGGCCGGGCGGGGTCGTAGTAGACGCCCTGGTCATCCACCGCATAGGCGGCGCCGGGCAGGAAGCGCGCGCCCAGCCCGCGCGAGCGGACGAAGCCATCCTCCACCGTCAGCAGCCGCACACCCTCGGCCTCGCAGCGGGCGCGGAAGCCCTCCGGCACGCGGCCGGCCCAGGCGGCGATGGCGCCGCCCTGCCGCCGGGCGATGGCGATGGCCCGCTCCGGCCGGCCGGTGAAGCCGGGGGTGCCGCCCGCATGGGCGAACAGCGCGGCGATGCGCGCGCGCTTCCAGGGCGCCATGCCCAGGCACACCGCCACCTGCCGGTTCTCCCGCTGCACCGCCTGCCACCGGGCCAGCTGCTCCAGCGCCTGCTCGAAGGGCCAGGGGCGTTGCAGGAAGGGATCGGCACAGCGGGTGGCGGCGATCAGCGCGGCCCAGCGCGGCGCCGGGTCCAGCAGCCGCCCCGAGACCCGCACCCCGGCGGCGGCCGCCAGCAGCGCCATCTCGATCGAGGCGCCGTGCAGATCCTCCGCCAGGTCCAGCAGGGTCCAGGGCGAGAGGCGGACCTTGAGCAGCCGTGCCCCCGGCGGCGGGCGCAGCAGCGGCGGCAGCTCCGGCCGGGCGGCCGGGTCGCGTGCCAGCAGCACGGGGCGCCCCGCCGCCATGGCCAGCGCCGAGGCCAGGGCGGCGCGGGCGGCCGGCAGCCGGGCAGGATCGCAGGGGTCGAGCACCAGCACCGCGGCGCGTGCCGGCATGCGCAGCCGGGCGGCACCCGGATCGGGGAGGCAGGGCTCGCCGCCGGCCCGGCTGAGCACCGCCTGTCCGGCCGCCTGCCGGGCGCGGTGCAGCGCCGCCGCGTCGGCCACGGGGGGAGGCGCCAGCGGGGCGTCCTGCAGCATGGCGGGCAGCGGGCCGCACGGCATCAGGGCCACCGGCCGCTGGCGCGGCCCGAAGCGGGGTGCGCGCAGCAGGCCGGGCGCATAGCGGATGAGGCCCGTGGCCGGCGGCAGGGAGGGACTCGGCGCACCGGCCGCAACGGCGTACAGCGTGGCCTGGGCCGCCGTGGCCAGCCGGTATTCCGGCCAGAAGGCAGCCAGATGAGCGGCTTCCTCTGCCGTGGCCTGCGGAAAGGCGATGCTCTTGGAGAGGTCCGTCAGCGAACTCATCCCACGCGCAAAGGGGAAGAAAGACAAACGCAGTGCGCGTAATAAATATATTCATCACACGCAAGCATGCGAGTTTTGCCAGCCGCTTTGCACTGCGTTAGGTTTCGCCCATGCAAGAACGTCCGCAAGCCTGCGTGATGGGGCAGTCTGTGAGCAGCTCTGCCCGCCTTCGCCGATTGACAAGCCTGGTTGTGCCAATGCTGGCCGCATTGGTCCTGTCCGGCTGCGATACCCTGTCCGGCATGGGAGGTGGCCAGACGGCCGCCACGCCGGCGGCCCTGCCGCAGAGGCCGCTGGAGCCCCTGGCGGTCTTTGCCTCCCAGGCACGGCCGGGCGAGCAGAGCACGCTTTCCCCGGCCCCGGGGGCGGCGCCCGTGCGGGTGCAGATGGTGCGCAGCTATTACGCCGCCAGCGGGCGGCCCTGCCGTGAGCTGGCCCTGGGCAGCGGCAGCACCTCGCGCCCGGTGCTGTATTGCGAGGAGCCGACCGGCTGGGCCGCGGCGCGCCCGCTGCTGCGGGGTGGGGCGGTGGCCCGGCCGTGATCGCCGATGTGCCCCGCCGCGCGCCCAGCAGCCCCCTGGCGGCGCAGATCCGGGTCATCAGCGCCCTGTTCATGCGCGAGCTGCTGACGCGCTTCGGTCGCAGCCGGATCGGCTATATCTGGCTGATCGGCGAGCCGCTGATGCTGGCCCTGATGATCTCGGCCCTGCACTGGGCGAGCGGCAGCCATCTGCCCAACGACCTGCCGACCTTCCTGTTCTACGGCATGGGCTACGTGCCCTTCCTGATGTTCCGTTCCATCGCCAGCCGTGGCGCGGCGGCCGTCACCTCCAACATATCGCTCCTGTTCCACCGCAGCATCACCCTGCTGGACCTGATGATCGCGCGGAACATCATGGAGACGCTGGTCTGCATGACCCTGGTCGCGCTGTTCGTCCTGGGGGGGATGCTGACGATTGGAGAGATCCCGCATCATCCGGGGCAGCTGATCCTCGGCCTCGTCCTGAGCGCGCTGCTGGGGCATGGGCTGGCCATGCTCCTGGGCTCGCTGCAGGTCTTCGTCGAGTTCACCGAGCGGCTGGTGCACCCCTTCACCTACATCCTCATGCCCATCTCCGCGCCCTTCTACATGGTGGAGACAATGCCGCCGAACGTGCGCGAGATGCTGCTGTGGAACCCGCTCGTGCATATCAACGAGATGAACCGCTGGTCCATGTTCGGCGACCGCATCGTGCCGCATTACGACCTCGGCTACGTGATGATCTGGGTGCTTGGCCTGAACCTCCTCGGCATGGCCGGGCTGCGCGCGGCGCGGCCGCGCCTGTCGATGTCGGACTGAGCGCCGCATGATCGAGCTGGAGAACGTCTGGAAGCGCTTCGAGTCCCGCCAGCAGGGGCACCGCTACATCCTGCGCGGCGTGCATGCCCGCATCCGGCGGGGCGACCAAGTGGGCATCCTCGGCCGCAACGGTGCCGGCAAGTCCACCCTGCTGCGCATCTTCGCGGGCGTCGAGGCGCCGACCCGCGGCCGCATCCGGCGGGAGATGTCGATCTCCTGGCCGATCGGCGGCGGCTACGGCATCCAGAGCAGCCTGACCGGCATCGCCAACGCCCGCTTCATCGCCCGCCTCTACGGCATGCCGCTGCAGCGGACGGAGGAGTTCGTCGCCGATTTCTCCGAGCTCGGTCCCTATTTCCGCGAGCCGGTCCGGACCTATTCCTCCGGCATGATGTCCCGCCTGCTGATGGCCCTGTCCTTCGCGGTGGATTTCGACTGCTACCTGGTGGACGAGGCGCTCTCCACCGGCGATGCCCGCTTCGCCAACAAGTGCCGCGAGGTGCTGGAGGTGCGGCGGGCCAACGCGGCCATGCTGCTCGTGTCGCACAATGCGGGGCATGTGAAGAAGTACTGCAAGACAGCCGCGATCCTGCGGAACGGCATGCTGGAATTCTACGAGGACGTTGATGAAGCTATCGCCGCCTACCAGGGTCTCTGACCCGGGCATGACCGGCGCGGCGGCCAGCCGCCCCGCCGCGTCCCGTTCATCGTCGCCATGGCTGCGGATGCTGTGGCGGCGGCGCTTCTACCTGCTCCTCGTCGTGCTGCCGACGCTGATCGCCGGCCTCTACCTCTACGGCTTCGCCGCCGGGCAGTATGTCTCGGAAACCCGCTTCCTGGTGCGGGGCCGGCAGGAGACGCGGGTGGCCTCGTCGCTGAGCGACATGATCGGCGCCGCCGGCTTCAAGCAATCCTCCGAGGAGGCGCTCAGCGTGCGGGACTTCCTGCGGTCGCAGGACGCGCTGAAGGCGCTGGATCGCAGCATCGACCTGACCGGCCTCTACCGCCGGCCGGAGGCAGACCTGCTGTTCCGCCTCTGGACCGCCGACCCGCCGATCGAGTTCCTGCAGATCTACCATCAGTGGATGAACACGATCTCGCATGACGCGACCTCCGGCATCATCACCCTCCAGGCGCGTGCCTTCCGGCCGGAGGATGCGCAGCGTATCGCCGAGGAACAGCTCCGCCTGTCGGAGACCTTCATCAACGACCTCTCCGTCAAGGCGCGCGAGGAGACCCTGCGCGTGGCGCATGAGGAGCTGGCGCGCGCCGAGCAGCGGGTGCGGGATTCGCAGATGGCCGTCACCACCTTCCGCCAGCGGGAGCAGGCGGTCGATCCCTCGCGCAGCGCGCAGATCGGGCTGGAGGGCCTCGGCGCGCTGGAAGGCCTGCTGACCGCCGCCCGCGCCGAGCTGCAGGAGAAATCCTCCTACATGCGGAACGACAACCCGCAGATTGCCACGCTGCGCAACCGCATCGCCTCGCTGCAGACCGAGATCGCCCGCCATCGCGAGCGGCTGACGCTCGGCGGGCAGGCGCTGCCGGGCCAGCTGGCCACCTATGAGCGGCTGATGCTGGAGCGCGAGTTCGCCGACAAGCAGCTTGCCTCCGCCACCGCCTCGCTGGAGACGGCGCGGCTGGACGCGCAGCGCCAGCAGCTTTTCCTGGCGCGGGTGGTGCAGCCCAACATGGCGGAGTACCCGCTCTACCCGAAGGCCGGGGTCATGCTGATCAGCATGTTCCTGGTGCTGTCGGTGCTGTACGGGATTGGCTGGATGCTGGCTGCGGGGATTCGTGAACATGCTCTCTAACCGTGCGCTGGTCGCCGCCCTCCTGGCGGCGCTGACCGCCGGCGATGCCCTGGCGCAGTCGAACCCCCTGCTCAGCGCGCCGGTGCCGGCCGGCATGGCCCAGGGCGGCAACAACGCGCCGCAGACCGTGCCGCAGCTGCTGCCGGACACCAGCCTGATCAACCGCGCCGGCAGCACCACCGAGGCGGAGGCCGGCGCCACCGCCGAGGGGCCGCTGGCCGAGCCGTTCCGCCCCGCCGGGCCCAGCCGCACCGTGTTCGGCGCCGCGCTGTTCGCCCGCTCGGCGCCGACGCCCTCGGAGACCAGCAACCCGAACTACCGCCTGGGGCCGGGGGACCGCGTCAGCGTGCGCGTCTGGGGCCCGGTGGAGGCCGAGGTGATGGGCGCCATCGACCCGGAGGGCAACCTGTTCCTGCCCTCGATCGGGCCGCTGCGCCTGGCCGGCACCCGCGCCGGCGACCTGCAGCGCACCGTCGAGACCGAGGTGCGGCGGATCTACACCCAGCAGGTGCAGGTCTATGCCGTGCTGCTCTCGGCCAGCCAGATCGGCGTCTATGTCACCGGCTTCGTCAAGCTGCCGGGCCGCCACCGCGGCTCGGGTTCGGACACGGTGCTGGACTACCTGCTGCGCGCCGGCGGCGTCGATCCGGTGCGCGGCTCCTACCGCGACATCGTGGTCAACCGCGGCGGGCGGGCCGTCACCCGCATCGACCTCTACCCCTTCCTGCTGCAGGGCAAGCTGCCCGGCCTGACGCTGCAGGATGGCGACACCATCGTCGTCGGCAGCCAGGGGCCCACCGTCTCGGTCGATGGCGCGATCCGCAACAACTACCTCTTCGAGGTGAAGGACCGCGCCATGGCCGGCGGCGAGCTGATGGAGCTCGCGGGACCGCTGCCGGCGGCCACCAACGCCGTCATCCGCGGCACGCGCAACGGCCAGCCCTGGTCCCGCTATGTCGACATCCCGGCGCTGCGCCGCCAGTCCCTGCTCGACCAGGACGTGGTGACCTTCATCACCGACGCGCCGGCGCCCACCGTGCGCGTCTTCGTCGAGGGCAGCCGCATCGGCCCCTCGGTGCTGGTGGCCGACCGCGACATGAACCTCTGCCAGCTGCTCGACCACGTCGCGGTGGAGCCGAACCTGGCGGATACCGGCTCGGTTTACCTGCTGCGCAAGCGCATCGCCGCGCAGCAGCGCCGCTCGATCAACGAGGCGCTGGACCGGCTGGAGCGGCAGCTCTTCACCGCCACCTCCGCCACCACCGGCGTCGCCGAGATCCGCGCCAGCGAGGCGCAGCTCGTCTCCAACTACATCCAGCGCGGCCGCCGGCTGGAGCCGGAGGGGCGGCTGGTGGTGATGGACAATGGCGGGCGCTGCACCAATGTGCGGCTGGAGGATGGCGACACCATCGTCATTCCCGAGCGCTCCGACACCGTGCTGGTGGCGGGCGAGGTCTCGACGCCGCAGGCCATCCTGTGGCGCCCGAACATGACCATCCAGGACTATGTGAAGGCGGCCGGCGGCTACACCCAGCGCGGCGACGATGGCGGGGTGATGATCCGCCGCGCCAGCGGCCAGATCATCCTCGACCCGCGCGAGGGCCCGCGCCCGGGCGACGAGCTGATCGTCCTGCCGCAGCTGGGGGCCAAGAGCTTCCAGATCACCCGCGACCTGCTGCAGCTGATCTACCAGTCGGCGCTCTCGGTGCGGGTCTTCAACTGACCGCGCTGAGGGCCGGGGGGAGGTGGTCTGCCCCGGCCCTCAGCGCCGCAGCAGCGGCGCGGGGCGGGGCGTTTCCCAGCCTTCGCGCTGCAGCTCCGGCGTCTCGGAGTCCGCCTGCGGATAGCCCAGGCAGAACAGCCCGATGAAGCGCCATTCCGCCGGCACCGCCAGCGCCGCCGCCATCCCCTCCGGCTCCAGGATCGACACCCAGCCGAGGCCCAGCCCCTCCGCGCGCGCGGCCAGCCACAGCGTGTGCGCCGCCATCACCGCCGAATAGTCCAGGGTCTGCGGCATGGTGCGGCGGCCCAGCCCGTGGCCCTGCGCCGGGTCGGGCAGGGCGAAGAGGGCGAGCAGGCAGGGCGCCTCCTCCAGCCCCGCCAGCTTCAGCCGGGCATAGCGCGCGGCACGCTCCGCCGGCTGCGCCGCCAGGGCCTCGGCGTTGCTGCGGCGGAAATTCTCCCGCAGCCAGGCGCGGCGCGCCGCATCCTCCACCAGCACGAAGCGCCAGGGCTGGCTCAGCCCCACCGAGGGGGCCAGCGCCGCCAGCGCCAGCAGCCGCTCCAACGCCGCCTCCGGCACCGGGTCGGGGCGGAAATGGCGGACATCCCGCCGCCAGCGGAACAGCGCCTCCAGCCGCGCCTGGAAGGCGGCGTCGAAGACGGGCGGCGTCACCGGCGGCGTCACATCCCGGGCCGCGCGGCGGGGACGAGGAAGTGGCGCTGCTCCAGCAGGGCCAGCCGTTCGTCCAGCCGCCCGGCGCGGGCCAGGCTGAAGCCGGTGAGGCCGATGCCCAGATGCCCGGCCTCCCGGTCGGCCGGCGGCACGCGGCTCAGCAGCTCCACGCGCAGCAGCGGGCCGCCGGCCGGCACGTCCAGCGCCAGGATGGCCGATTGCCCCGCCCGCAGATGCAGCGGCACCGGGGCGGCCGGCGCCGCGTCCTCGCGCTGTGCCAGGATCTCCACCATGCGGTGCGCGGGGGCCGGGGCGCGCAGCTCCAGCTCCAGCCGCAGCGGGCCGGCCTGCTCCGGGCCCAGCGGCAGCGCCAGCAGCGCCTCGCCCGGGCGGGTCCAGGCCTCCTCCGCCGCCAGCGGGTGCCAGCCCTCGCCCTGCCGCACCGCCTCGGCGATCGCCATCTCCAGGCAGGGCCGCCCCGTCTCCAGCCGCCGCAGCCGGTGGCGCCGGCCCGCGGGCACCGGCAGGCGGCCGAGCAGGGAAGGCGGCGGCAGCCCCGGCGCGGCGCCGCCGGCAAGGCGCTCCGCCTCCGCCATCAGCTGTGCCGCCACCGCCTCCCAGCCGCGCAGCGGCGGCGCGGCGGCGATGCGTGCCTCGGCCGCGGCGCGGAATTCCGGCTCGGTGATCAGCCGGGTCAGCTTCTCCAGCAGGTCCGGCTCGCTGCCGGGAGCGAAGAACAGCGCGCCGCCTTCCCCCGCCTCGCGCAGCGCCGAATGCTCGGGCACCAGCGGCACCTTGCCGGCGGCCAGGCTCTCCGTCACCGGCAGGCCCCAGCCCTCATGGTGGCTGTTGTAGAGGGTGAACAGGCACTTGCGGTACAGCGCCGCCAGCAGCGGGTCCGGCACGTCGTGCAGCAGCCGGACGCGGGCGCGCAGCTCCGGCACCGAGTCGAGCAGCGCCAGCGCCGCCTCCGCCCGCCAGCCCGGCCGGCCGACGCAGACCAGCAGCGGCACGGCGCCCGGGCCCAGCCGGCGCAGCAGCGTCAGCCAGGCGCCGAACACCATCAGGTGGTTCTTCCGCCCCTCGATGGTGGAGACGAACAGCACGAAGGGCGTGCCGTCGCGCAGCAGGGGGTGCTCGGGCGGCGGGGCGGAGGGCAGGGCGGCCAGGGGGCGCGGCGCGGCGTCCAGCGGCACCACCGCGGCCGGGGGCACGGGCAGCTCCGGCAGCAGCGCCGTGTGCAGGCGGCGCATGTCGTCGCGCGTGGAGCGGGAGACCGCCAGCACGCCATCGGCATGCAGCGAGAGGCTGGCGAACCAGCGGGCATAGGCCCGCGTCACCCCTTCCGCGCAATGCTCGGGCAGCAGCAGCGGGATGCAGTCGTGCAGCAGCGGCACGTGGCGCAGCCCGTCCCGCTCGCGCGCCAGGCGCAGGCTGGCGAGGTAGTCCGGCTGGCCCCAGGTGCCGCCCAGCGTCACCAGCACCGCGCCGGGGGCGAAGCGCAGCGGTGGCGGGCTGGCCAGCAGGGCCTCCAGCAGCGTGGCGGCGTCGCGCCATTCGGGCGCCTCGGGGTCGGCGCCCTCGGTCATCAGCCGCTCGAGCCGCAGGAAGAGCGGCGCCGGCAGGGCGCGCCAGCCGCCGCCCTCGGCGGGCATGGCGCAGAGCGGCGGCGGCGTGGGCGCGGACAGCGCGGCGCGGGCGAGGCCGAGCTGCACGCGCTGGATGCCGCTCGGCGCCCGCCGGCCGCCGCGGATCCAGGCGGCGAGGTCGGTCAGGTCCAGCACCACGCCGGCGGCGGCCGTGGCCAGGGGCCGCGCCGGGCGCTCGCCGGCCAGGGCGCGCCATTCCCGCCAGCCATCCTCGGATCGCGGGTCCAGCAGCAGGGCATGGCCGTAGGCGGCCAGCGCCGCCTCGCGCGCGCCGCGCAACTTCTCGGCATGGCCGATCTGCAGCGGGATGTCGGCCTCCTCCGGCCGCTTGCGGGCGGCGTCGCGGTAGAGCGCCAGGGCGCCGGCGATGTCGCCCGCCTCCTTCAGGCAGTGCCCCTGCTGCACCTGCATGCCGGCATCCTCGGGGCGCAGGCGCAGGAAGGCCGCGTAGGCCGCCGCCGCAGCGCGCCATTCCCGCCGGTTGCGCAGCTCGTCCGCCTCCCGCCGCAACGCCTCCGCATCGTCCAGCATGTCCGCTCCCGCTTTGGTCTCCGCTGTTCCATCCCCTCCGCGGGGCATGGCGGTCAAGAGCCGGGCACCCTCCGCGGAAAGGGAGCATGGACGGGTGCCCGCCCACCCGGCTACCCCTGGGATGGATCTCGGCCTAGGGTCTCTCCATGCGCTCCCGAATCTACCTCGACGGCTACAACCTCGCGCTCGACCAGGGCACGGGCGTCGCCACCTATGCCCGCAACCTGAGCTTCCGGCTGGGGGCGATGGGGGCGGAGGTGGGGGTGCTCTACGGCACCCGCGCCAGCCCCAGCCGCAATGAGCTGATCCGCGAGATCGCCTTCTTCGACAACCGCGTGGGCGAGAGCGCCAAGCTGCTGCGCTGGCTGCGCGCCATGCGCCGGGTGGCGATGGGGCCGCTCGGCGAATACGCCACCCGCGTGCCGATCACCGGCAACGTCGTGGCCAGCACCTTCGAAAGCCGGATGCCGCATTTCGACCATCTGTGGAACGTCGAGAACGGCTTTTCCCTGGCGGCCAACTACTTCAAGCACTTCAAGCACCGGCTGACGATCCGGATGCCGCGCCCGCCCGAGATCATGCACTGGACCTACCCGGTGCCGATGCGGCTCTCGGGCGCGAAGAACATCTACTGCCTGCACGACCTGGTGCCGCTGCGCCTGCCCTACACGACGCTGGACAACAAGCGCCGCTACTACCGGCTGAACCGCCTGCTGGTGCGCCAGGCCGACCATATCGTGACGGTGAGCGAGGCCTCGCGCCGGGACATCATCAACCTGCTCGGCGCCGACCCGGAGAAGGTGACGAACACCTACCAGGCCGTCGACCTGCCGCGGAAATTCACCGAGAAGCCGCTGAACGAGGCGCAGGACGAGGTGATGGGCAGCTTCGGCCTGTCCTGGAAGGGCTACTTCCTGTTCTTCGGCGCCATCGAGCCGAAGAAGAATGTCGGCCGCATGATCGAGGCCTTCCTCGCCTCCGGCTCCGAGCTGCCGCTGGTCATCGTCGGCAAGCAGGCCTGGAAGAGCGAGGAGGAGCTGAAGCTCCTGTTCGACGACCACATCCGCTACCAGGTGCAGGAGGGCTCCATCCTGCGCACCCGGCGCAAGATCATCCTGCTGGACTATGCGCCCTTCCGGCTGCTCATCTCGCTGATCCGCGGCGCCAGGGCGGCGCTGTTCCCCTCGCTCTACGAGGGGTTCGGCCTGCCGGCGCTGGAGGCGATGATGCTGGGCACGCCGGTGATGACCTCCAACACCTCCTCCCTGCCCGAGGTGGTGGGCGAGGCCGCCATCACCGTCGACCCCTACGACGTGCGGGCGATGGTGGAGGCGATCCGCGCCCTCGACACCAATGCGGAGCTGCGCGGCTGGCTCGCCGCCGCCGGGCCGCAGCGCGCCGCGCTGTTCAGCAACGCCGCCTATGAGAAGAAGCTTTCCGAGGTCTATGCCCGGCTTGGCGTCGGACCATCGGCCGCAGGGGAAGGCCAGTAAGGCATTCTTCTTTTTCTGAAGAAAAAGAAGCAAAAAGACTTTGTCAGTCTGGCGCGGCGCCCGTGGATGGCGCGGGCCAAACTGACAAAAGTTTTTTGGTTCTTTTTTCCAAAAAAGAACCTCTTCCTGGCTTACCCCACCAGCGTCTTCAGCACCGCGTACAGCGCCGACTTCTTCTCAAAGCCGATGCCGGGCGTGTCGTGCAGGCGGATGCGGCTCTCCTGCACCGGCGTATCGTCGGCGAAGCCGCCGAAGGGCGCGAACACCTCCGGGTAGCTCTCATTGCCGCCGAGGCCGAGCCCCACCGCGATGTTGAGCGCGAACTGGTGCCCGCCATGCGGCACGCAGCGGCGCGGCGACCAGCCATGCTGCGCCAGCATCTCCAGCGTGCGGAGATATTCCACCAGCCCGTAGGAGAGGGCGGGGTCGAACTGCAGGATGTCGCGGTCCGGGCGCAGCCCGCCATGGCGGATCAGGTTGCGCGCATCCTGCATGGAGAACAGGTTCTCGCCGGTGGCGATGGGGCCGGCATAATGCTCGGCCAGCGCGGCGTGGGTGCTGTAGTCCAGCGGGTCGAGCGGCTCCTCGTACCAGCGCAGCTTGTAGGGGGCCAGAGCTGCGGCGTAGCTCAGCGCCGCGTGCAGGCCGAAGCGGCCGTTGACGTCCACGCAGAGGCGGGAGCCGTCGCCGCCCAGCAGCTTCAGCACCGCCTCGATGCGGGCGATGTCCTCCTTCAGCGCGTCGCGCAGCGGCGTGCCGGGGGCGCCGCCGATCTTCATCTTCACCACCGAGTAGCCCATGCCGAGGTAGCGCCGCATCTCCTCGACCAGCGCGCCGACATCCTTGCCCGGGTAGTAGTAGCCGCCGGCGGCGTAGATCCAGGCGCTCTCATCGGCCTGGCCCTGGCGGTAACGCTCGGCCAGCAGCGCCCAGAGCGGCTTGCCCTCCAGCTTCGCCGCCGCGTCCCACAGCGCCATGTCCAGCACGCCGACCGCCACGGAGCGCTCGCCATGCCCGCCGGGCTTCTCGTTGCGCATCATGGCGGCCCAGGCGCCGGCCGGGTTCAGCGTGCCCTCGGGCGTGGCCAGCGCCACCTCCGGCGCCTCCAGCAGGCGCGGGATGAAGCGCTCCCGCAGCAGGCCGGGCTGGGCGTAGCGGCCGTTGGAGTTGAAGCCGAAGCCGGTGGCGGAGCGGCCATGGCCGTCCTCCACCGTGACGGCGACGATGCTCGCCGTCATCTTCGAGAAGTCGATATAGGCGTTGGCGATGTCGCTGGCGATCGGGGCGACGCCGTCGCGGATGGCGGTGATGCGCATGGGGTCAGATGGCCTTCTTGGCGCGGAGCGTGTCGATCTCCTCCGAGGCGAAGCCGAATTCGCGCAGCACGGAGGTGGTGTGCTGGCCGCGCTCCGGCGTCGGCTGGCGCGGCGGCTCGACGCCGGCGAGCTGCATGGGCGGCCGCACCAGGTTGATCTCGCCGAGCTGCGGGTGGCGCACCGGCCAGGCGAGGCCGAGATGCCGCACCTGCGCGTCGTCGAACACCTGGTCCATGGAATAGACCGGGCCGCAGGGCACGCCGGCGGCGTTGAAGGCCTCGATCCAGTGGGCGGCGGTGTCCGTCTCCAGCTTCGCCTGCAGCACGGCGTTGGTCTTGGTGCGGTTCTGCGAGCGCAGCTTGTCGGTGGCGAGGTCGGGGTCGGCCGCCTCCGCCTCGATGCCGAGCACGCCGACGATGCGCCGCCACATCTCGCCGCCGCCGGCGGCGATGTTGATGACGCCGTCGCTGGTGCGGAACAGGCCGGTGGGAATGGTGGTGGGGTGGTCGTTGCCGGCCTGCTGCGGCACCTCGCCCTTCATGGTCCAGCGCGTGGCCTGGAAGTCCATCATGCCCACCATCGCCTCCAGCAGCGAGGTGTGCACCCAGCGGCCGCGCCCCGTCTGCTCCCGCTCCAGCAGCGCGACGAGGATGCCGATGGCGCAGTAGAGCCCGGCGGTGAGGTCGGCCACGGGGATGCCGGCACGCACCGGCCCCTGGCCGGGCAGGCCGGTCACGCTCATCAGCCCGCCCATGCCCTGGGCGATCTGGTCGAAGCCGGGCCGCTTCGCATAGGGGCCGTCCTGCCCGAAGCCGGAGATGGAGCCGAGCACGATGCGCGGGTTGATGGCGGCGAGCGCCTCGTAGCCGATGCCGAGGCGGTCCTTCACGTCGGGGCGGTAGTTCTCCACCACCACATCGGCCTGCGCCACCAGCCGCCGGAACGCCGCCAGCCCGTCCGGCGACTTCAGGTTCAGCGTGATGCCGCGCTTGTTGCGGTGGACGTTCTGGTAGTCCGGCCCGAGCGTGTCGCCGCCCAGCCCCTTGCCGGTGTCGACCGCCTCCGGCGCCTCGATCTTGATGACATTGGCGCCCCAGTCGGCCAGCTGGCGCACGCAGGTGGGGCCGGAGCGGACGCGGGTGAGGTCGAGCACGGTGAAGCGGGCGAGCGGCAGCATGGGCCTGGGTTTCCTCCGGCGGTGGCGCCGTGGAATGGCGCCCGGCCAGAGTAACGCGCGGCGCCGGGGCGGGAAGCCCCCCTGGCCGGCCCCCGCGCTGGCGCCGCGCCGCCGCCCTGCCTAAACCGGGGCTTCCAGCAGGAGAGCTTCGCCGCATGTTGATCCGCCCCGCGCGCCCCGAGGACCAGCCTTCCCTCTGGTCCATCCTCGGCCCGACCATCCGTGCCGGCGAGACCTATGCCCTGCCGCGCGACATGGGCGAGGCGGCGGCGCTGGCCTACTGGCTGGGCGCGGACCGCGAGACCTTCGTGGCGGAGGCGGGGGGCGAGATCCTCGGCACCTACTACATCCGCCCCAACCAGGCGGGGGGCGGGGCGCATGTGGCCAATTGCGGCTACATGACCGCGGCGGCCGCCACCGGGCGGGGCGTTGCGCGGGCGATGTGCGCGCACTCGCTGGAGCACGCCCGGGCGCGCGGCTACCGGGCGATGCAGTTCAACTGCGTGGTCAGCACCAATGAGCGGGCGGTGCGGCTGTGGCAGGCGATGGGCTTCGAGATCCTGGCCCGCCTGCCGGGCGCGTTCCGCCACCCCACGGCCGGCGAGGTGGACGCGCTGGTGATGTTCCAGGCGCTCTGACCGCGCCCGCTCAGCCGAGCGGGCTGTCCGCGAGGCGGGCGAAGGGGCCGTAGAGGTCGCAGAGATCGGTGCTGGGGCTGAGCTTGCGGTAGCGCATCGGCGAGAGCGGGTCCCGCGGCTGCACGGCCAGCAATTGCTGCCCGTTCCGGTCGAGGAAGAGGCGGTGATGGAAGCTGTCGCCGCGGTGGATGACGAAGACGCCGCGCGTCTCCGCCACCTGCTCCCCCAGATCGTCCAGCGCCCAGCGGCGCCAGGTGACGGCCCAGCCCTGGCGGGTGCGGGTGAGGGCGCGCGCATCCATCTCGGCATTGCGGGAGAAGAAGTCCCGGTGCGATTCGACAAGCTGGGCGAGGTCGTCCCGCAGGCGGTTGAGGATGGGGTTGAGCGCGGCCGGCGGCGGTGGCGGCGCCGCCTGGTGCACGTCGCTGCCGCCATAGCCGGTGAAGCGGGCCTGCTGGTAGTCGGCCAGCGGCGAGGGGCTGCGCCGGCCGCCCGGCACGATGCCGGGGCCCGCGCCGGGCGCGCCCGGCAGGGTGGGGTTTTTCCAAAGACCGCTCATGCCAGATCCTCCGCCCGCAGATGCCGGGGATTCCTGCCATGCTTCCCTGAAGAAAGTCTGAAGGCGCCGCGGCCGGCGCGCTTCAGCCGGTGCCCGCGCGCTTCAGCCGGTGCCCGCGCGCTTCAGCCGGTGACGGTGTAGCCTTCCTCCGCCACCAGCGCGGCGACGCGCGCGCGCGGCAGGCCGGTGGCGGCGCGCACCGTGCCGGCGGCGAGGTCCACCGCCACCTCCGCCTTCGGGTCCTCGGCGCGGATCGCCTCGGTCACGGCGCGCACGCAGTGGCCGCAGCTCATGCCCTGCACGGTCAGGGTGTGGGTCTCGGTCATGGCAGCTTCTCCAGTTCGTCCAGGATGGGGCAGTCGGGGCGGGCATCGCCGTGGCAGTGGGCGGCCAGGTGGCGCAGCGAGCGGGCCATGGCCTGCATCGCCTCCGCCTTGGCCTCCAGCGCCGCGACATGGTCGAGCGCGATGCGCCGCACATCGGCGCTGGCGCGGTGGCGGTCCCGCCACAGCGCCAGCAGGCGGCGCACATCCTCCAGCGGGAAGGCGAGCGCCCGGGCGTGGCGGATGAAGCGCAGCACCGCGATGTCGGCCTCCGCGTAGTCGCGGTAGCCATTGGCCAGGCGCCGTGCCGTCAGCAGCCCCTCCGCCTCGTAGTGGCGGATCATCTTGGCGCTGAGGCCGGAGCGCCGCGCCGCCTCGCCGATGTTCATGCGCGCGCCCTCCAGCGGCGGAGCAGCAGCGCGTTGGAGAGCACCGCCACCGAGGAGAAGGCCATCGCCGCCCCCGCCAGTGCCGGCGAGAGCAGGCCGAAGGCCGCGAGCGGGATGCCCAGCGTGTTGAACCCGAAGGCCCAGGCCAGGTTCTGCCGGATCTTTGCCAGCGTCGCGCGGGTGATGGAGAGCGTCGCCGGCACCAGCGCCGGGTCCGGGCGCAGCAGTGTCACATGCGCGGCGGCGATGGCGGCATCCGTGCCGCTGCCCATGGCGATGCCGAGATCGGCGGTGGCGAGCGCTGCGGCGTCGTTCACGCCATCGCCCACCATGGCCACGCGGCGGCCCTCGCGCTGCCAGGCGGCGACGCGCTCGGCCTTCTGCGCCGGCAGCACCTCGGCCGCCACCTCCGCGATGCCGAGGCCCTGCGCCACGGCGCGGGCGGCGGCGGGGGCGTCGCCGCTCAGCATGCCGGTGGCGACGCCCTGGGCACGCAGCGCTGCCACGGCCGCGCCGGCGCTCTCGCGCGGCGTGTCGGCGAAGGCCAGCAGGGCCAGGGCCTCCGGCGGCTCGGGCCGGATCAGCCAGGAGAGGGTTTCGCCGCGCCCGGCAGCGGCCTCGGCCTCGGCGGCCAGCGGGCCGGAGGCGGCGCCGCTCTCGGCCAGCAGCCGGTTGCTGCCGAGCAGCAGGTGCTGCCCGTCCACCACCCCCTCCACGCCGCGTCCGGGCAGGGCGCGGAAGGCTTCGGCCGGGGCGGGCGTGCCGCCGGCCTGTTCCAGCACGGCGCGGGCCAGCGGATGCTCGCTGCCGGCCTGGAGGCGCGCGGCGGCGGCCAGCGCCCCGGCGCGGTCCTGGCCCGGGGCGGGGTGCAGCGCCGCCAGCCGGGGGCGGCCCTCGGTCAGCGTGCCGGTCTTGTCGAAGGCGACGAGGGTGATGTGCCCGGCCCGCTCCAGCGCCTCGGCGTCGCGGATCAGGATGCCGGCGCGGGCGGCGGCGCCGGTGCCGGCCATGATGGCGGCCGGCGTCGCCAGGCCCAGCGCGCAGGGGCAGGCGATGACCAGCACCGCCACCGCGTGCAGGATGGCCGCCGCCACCCCGCCGCCGGCGAGCCACCAGCCCAGGAAGGTGAGGGCGGCGATGCCCAGCACCACCGGCACGAAGACGGCGCTGACCCGGTCCACCAGCTTCTGCACCGGCGCGCGGCTGGCCTGGGCCGCCTGCACCAGCTTCGCCACCTGGGCCAGCCGCGTCTCGGCGCCGACCGCCGTGGCGCGCAGCACCAGCCTGCCATCCAGCGCCACCGTGCCGGTGGCCACCGTGTCGCCCGGGTGCTTCTCCACGGCGCGGCTCTCGCCGGTCAGCGCGCTTTCATCGACGCCCGAGGCGCCCTCCTCCACCGTGCCGTCGGCGGGGATGCGCTCGCCGGGGCGGACCACCACGCGGTCGCCAGGGTGGAGGGCGGCGATCGGCACCTCCTGCTCCAGCCCCGCCGCATCCAGCCGGCGGGCGGTGCGCGGGCGCAGCGCCAGAAGGGCCGCGATGGCGGCGCCGGTGGCGCGGCGGGCGCGCGATTCGAGGTGCCGCCCCAGCAGCACGAAGGCGATGACCACCGCCGCCGCCTCGAAGTAGAGATGCGGCTCGCCCTGCAGCAGCAGCACCAGCGAGAGGCCGAAGGCGGCGCTGGTGCCGATGGCCACCAGCAGGTCCATGTTGCCGGTGCGCGCCTTCAGCGCCGACCAGCCGGCGCGGTAGAAGCGCAGCCCCAGCCAGAATTGCAGTGGCGCCGCCAGCAGCGCCTGCGCCCAGCCCGGCGGCATCCAGTGCCGGCCGAAGGCCATCCCCACCATGCCGATGAGGAAGGGCGCGGCCAGGGCGAAGGCGAGCGCCAGCTCCAGCCGCTCCCGCCGCAGCTGGCGGGCCTGCGTGGCCTCCTCGTCCGGCCCGGCCTCGGCGCGCAGGGCATAGCCGGCGCGGCCGATGGCCTCGGCCAGGGGCGCGGTCTCCGTCCCCGCCAGCAGGCGCAGATGCGCCGTCTCCGAGGCCAGGTTCACCGAGACGTCCAGCACGCCCGGCACCTTCCGCAGCGCGCGCTCCACCCGCCCCGCGCAGCTGGCGCAGGTCATGCCCTCGATGGCGAGGTCCCGCTCCGTCTCGGCCACGCCGTAGCCGGCGCGGGCGATGGCCTCGCGCAGCGCCTCGAGGCTGGCGGTGCCCTCGGCCTCCGCCTGCTCGCTGGCCAGGTTGACCCGGGCCTCGGTGACGCCCGGCACCTTTCGCAGGGCACGCTCCACGCGGCCGGCGCAGCTCGCGCAGGTCATGCCGGTCACGGGCAGGGTCAGGCGGGTGGGGGCGGGGGCGAGGTCGGGCATGACGCCAAGATGGGGATTCCCATTGTGGGAAGGTCAAGGGGCGAATGCGGAAACCTCGCCGCAAGCGCGGGGCTGGCCATTGACCCGGAGCCGCCGAGAGAGAACATCCCGCCCGTCATGCACCGCACCGCCCTGCTCTGCGCCCTCCTCGCCCTGCCCGCCACCACGCTGGCGCAGGGTTCCCCGGCACCGGCCTCCACGGCACCGGCTCCCGCTGCCACGGCCCCCACGGCACCGGCTCCCGCCGCCCCGGCGGAGGCGGGCAACCGGCTCCAGCTCGTCAACCGCACCGGGCAGGACGCCACCAGCCTGCAGGCGGTGCGCAGCGGCCGCGCCGACTGGGGGGCCAACACCCTGCCGCGGCCGATGCCGACCGACAAATCCTTCACCCTGCGCACCCGCGCCGAGGCCGGCTGCCGCTTCGACATCCGCCTGACCGTGGCGGATGGCCGGGTGGCGGTGCTGCGGGACCGCGACATCTGCGCCGAGCCGCGCGTGGTGGTGGAGGAGGCCGCGCTGCGCGCCGCGCCCAGCCGCCCCGCCGCCGGCCAGCCGGACCCCAAGGCGCGCGCCGCCTCCGGCACCGGCTTCGTCGTGGCCACTGACCGGGTGCTGACCAACCATCACGTGGTGGATGGCTGCGACCGCATCTTCGTCCGCACCGCCGACGGGCGGACGCTGCCCGCCGTGCCGCCCGCGCGGGTGGATGCCGGCATCGACCTCGCTTTGCTGGCCGTGCCGGGCGACCCGGGCGAGCCGCTGCCCTTCCGCGCCAGCCCCGAGGTGCGGCGGGGCGAGGGTGTCATCGCCTTCGGCTTCCCGCTGGCCGGGCTGCTCTCCTCCGACCCCAAGCTGACGCGGGGCGAGGTGAACGGGCTGAACGGCCTCGGCAACAACCCCAACCACTACCAGATCAGCGCCGAGGTGCAGCCGGGCAATTCCGGCGGCCCGCTGCTGGACATGCAGGGCCACATCGTCGGCGTGGTGGTGAGCAAGCTGCACGCGCAGAACATCGCCAAGCGCACCGGCGACATCCCGCAGAACGTGAACTTCGCGGTGAAGGGCGCGGTGGCGCAGGAATTCCTCCGCCGCGCCCAGATCACGCCGCAGGCCGCCCCCAGCGCGGGCGCGGAGCGCAGCGCCGCCGACATCGGCGAGCTGGCCAACCGGGGCACGGTGTTCGTCCGCTGCGAGAAGTGACGGCCTAGAGCCTTTTCCGTTCGCACTGGCTCACAGAAAAGGCTCTGGCTCATTGTTTTCACGAGCATCTTCACGCGATCAGGCGAAGCAGCCTGCTCGCGATCTGCTCTAGACCCGGAAGGCCACGCTGCCGCAGGCGGCGATGTCGTAGCCGCTCAGCCGCTCCGCCCGCGCCGCGAAGCCGGGCGTGCGGGTGAAGCGGAGCAGCGCCTGCAGCTCCGGCCCGAACCAGTCCTGCGCCCGCGCCACGAGGTCGAAGCGCTCGCGGATCAGCGGCAGGAAGTGCAGCCCGCGCGCCGCCGCCTCGGCACGGATGCCGAAGCCGGCCTCGGCACGGCCCTCGGCCACGGCGGCGGCCACCTCGTCCTCCGCCATGGCGGGCTCGGCCAGGAAGCGGAGGGAGTCCAGCCGGATCTGCGCCTCGGCCAGCAGGTGCAGCAGCAGCAGGTGGCTGCCGGCGCGCGGCTGGCGCCCGGCCACGCGCAGCCCCGGCCGCGCCAGGTCGGCGATGCCGCGCACCGCCTGCGGGTTGCCGGCGGGCAGGATCAGCCCCTGCTCGCGCCAGGCCCAGACCAGCCCCACCGCCTGCGCGTCCGGCAGCAGGTCGCGCACCGTGGCTTCGTTGAAGGCGCCGCCATCGGGGTCCGGCAGGTGGGTGGCGGCGGCCAGGGCGCGGCCGGCGGCCAGGGTCTCCAGCCCCATCAGGCTGCCGCCCGCGGCGATGGCCAGGCCGCAGCCGGATTGCCGCACCGCCCAGTCCAGCAGCGGGTCGTGGCTGCCGGCCAGGATGGCGGGCGGGGCGAGGCGGGCCGCCTCCGGCCCGGCGGCGCGGCTCATCCAGCGCAGCAGCAGGTCGCGCGGGAAGATCCACTTGCCGGCCAGGATCACCGCCGGCAGGCGCTGCTGCCGGGCCAGGTCGTAGAGGGCACGCTCGGACAGGCGCAGCAGCCGCGCGGCTTCCTTCAGGGTGAGAAATTCCGGCATCAGGCGGCAGGCTCCGGCAGGTGACGGCGGATGCTAGGGAATGGGGCGGCTCCCCGCCAGCGCCTGCCGTGTCAGTTTGCCTGCCCGAGACAAAATGCCGGACCGGAGCCAGAGCCCATGCGCCGCCGCCTCTTCCTGCCCCTGCTGCCTTTGCTCGCGGGGCTGCTAGCCAGCCTGCCGCCCCTGTCGCCCTCCCTGGCGCAGGAGCGCAGCATCACCGTCTCCTCCACCACTTCCACCGAGCAGTCCGGCCTGTTCGGCCACATCCTGCCGATCTTCACGGCGAAGACGGGCATCGCCGTGCGCGTGGTGGCGCTGGGCACCGGGCAGGCGCTCGATGTCGGCCGGCGCGGCGATGCCGACGTGGTCTTCGTGCACGACCGCGCGGCGGAGGAGAGGTTCGTCGCCGAGGGCTACGCCACGCGCCGCTATCCCGTGATGTACAACGATTTCGTGCTGGCCGGGCCGAAGGCGGACCCGGCGGGGGTGCGCGCCGCCGGCGCCGACATCGCCGCCGCGCTGAAGGCCATCGCGGAGAGGAAGGCGGCCTTCATCAGCCGCGGCGACCGCTCCGGCACCCATGCGGCCGAGCTCCGGCTGTGGCGCCAGGCGGGGATCGACCCGGCGGCCACCGGCGGCGGCTGGTACAAGGAGATCGGGCAGGGGATGGGCCCGGCGCTGAACACCGCCGCCGCCGCCGAGGCCTATCTGCTGGCCGACCGCGGCACCTGGATCAGCTTCCGCAACCGCCGCGGCCTCGCCATCGTCACCGAGGGCGACCAGCGCCTGTTCAACCAGTATGGCGTGATGCTGGTGAACCCGGCGCGGCACCCGCATGTGAAGCAGGCGGAGGGCCAAGCCTTCATCGACTGGCTGGTGTCGCAGGAGGGGCAGGCGGCCATCGCCGGCTACAGGATCGACGGCGAGCAGCTCTTCTTCCCGAACGCCGGCGACCCGCGGGGCTGAACGCGGGCGCCGGCCGGCGGGGAGGGCCGCGGCTTCTCCCCGGCCGCTGCGTTACAGCCGCACGCCGCGGGTCTGGAAGGCGGTCTCGGCGTCGCGCTGCACCTCGGTGTCCAGCACGAAGGAGGCTGCCGTGGCCAGGATGATGGCGGCCACGACGCCGGTGATGAATGCCTTCATGGTTTCTCGCTCCGCGGAATGGCGTGCCTCAAGCTATGGGCAGCGGCGGCGCGGACCGCAAGAGCTTCTCCGCCTCCGCCAGCTCCTCCGGCGCGTTGGCGTTGAAGAAGGGGTCCACCGGCGTGGCGGGCCACTCGGCCTCGGCGCAGCCGAAGCGGGCGGTCCAGCGGTCGATCTTGCGCTCGCCGCCCTGCAGCGCGGCGCGCAACTCATCCCGCAGCGCCACCGGCCAGAGGCCGATCGGCGGGTGCGACCAGCCGCCGGAGCGGGCGCAGGCCAGCGGCGTGCCCGCCGCCACGCGCGCCGCGTGCAGCCGCGCCACGAGGTCGGCCGGGATGAAGGGCGAATCGCCCGGCACCGAGACCAGCCAGGGCAGGTCCGGCCGCTCCGCCGCCGCCCAGTCCAGCCCGGCCAGGATGCCGGCGAGCGGGCCGGGATGGCCGGGCAGCCCGTCGGCCGCCACCGGCAGGCCCCAGGCGGCGAAGCGCGCCGGGTGGCCATTGGCGTTCAGCAGCACGCCCGCCACCTGCGGGCGCAGGCGGAGCAGCACATGGTCGAGCATCGGCCTTCCGCCGAGCGGGCGCAGCGGCTTGTCGCCGCCGCCCATGCGGCGCGCCAGCCCGCCCGCCAGGACGAGGCCGAGCGTCTTAGCCCGCATGGCTTTCCGCCTCCCGGCTGTTCTTGCGCCAGTGGCGGGGGCTTTCCTCGCCATCCCGCGCCGGGTCGGCGTCGAAGACGATGCGGCTCTCGCCGGCGAGCGCGATGAAGCGGCTGCCCTTGCAGCGGCCGATGAGGGTGAGGTTCGCCTCGCGCGCCAGCTCCACCCCCCAAGCGGTGAAGCCCGAGCGCGAGATGAGGATGGGAATGCCCATCCGCACGGTCTTGATGACCATCTCGGAGGTGAGGCGGCCGGTGGTGTAGAAGATCTTGTCGGCGCCCGGCTCGCCCTCGCGGAACATCCAGCCGGCGATCTTGTCCACCGCGTTGTGGCGGCCGACATCCTCCATGTAGACGATCGGCTGGTCCGCCTGGCACAGCGCGCAGCCATGGATGGCGCCGGCCTCCAGGTAGAGCGTCGGCAGGGTGTTGATGGCGCGCAGCAGGCCGTAGAGCCAGGAGGTGCGCAACTCGGCCTCCACCGGCAGCCGGACCTGGGCGAAGCCCTCCATCAGGTCGCCGAAGGCGGTGCCCTGGGCGCAGCCGGAGGTCAGCGTCTTCTTGCGCAGCTTCGCCTCGTGGTCCGTGGTCCGCTCGGTGCGGACGACGACGACGCCGAGATCCTCGTCATGGTCGATGGCGGAGACGCGGTCGTCCGGCCGCAGCATCCCCTGGTTCAGCAGGTAGCCGAGGGCGAGGTCCTCCGGATGGTCGCCGATCGTCATCATGGTGACGATCTCCTGCCCGTTCAGGTAGAGCGTCAGCGGCCGCTCGACGGTGACGCTGACCTCGACGGGCCGCCCCGCTTGGTCGAGCCCCGCCACCCGGCGGGTGAGGCGGGGGTCGGAGGGGTCGGGGCGGACGCGCAGCGCATCGGTCATGCGCCAGAGATGCCCATGCCCGGCGGAAAAAAGAAGGGGGTGGCGCGGCGGGAGGGTGCCGCCACCCGCCGCGCCACCAGCCGCGCCACCCTCAGTGGACCGCGGGTGGCTCGCGCTGGTAGCGCGCCTCGCCGCCGCGCAGGGCCAGGGGGCGCAGCAGGAAGGCGGTGCCCCACCCCCAGCCGCCATTGACGATGGCCCATTGCCACCACGGCGCCTCGAAGCCCGGCACGCCGGGAAGCCGGCCGAACAGGGTGAGCCCGAAGGCGCCGAGCAGCGCGCCGCAGAGCAGGTCCGGCAGGGCGTGCACCCAGCGCAGGATCAGCGAGAGGAAGGCGCCGCCGAGCGCGCCCACCAGCATCAGCGCGTAGAGCGCGGGGATCTCGGTGCCCGGCAGCGGGGCGAAGAGGAAGCCGCGCTCCGGCACCAGGCGGAAGGCCTGGTGCAGCACGAACAGGCTGGCCTGGTGGAACACGACGATGGCGATGGCCCCCACCACTAGCCCGCCGCCCAGCGCGCGGCGCGGCCCGAAGGGGAGGGGCCAGCGCAGCAGCAGCAGCGCCAGGGCGGTGCCGGCCCCCAGCAGGGCGACCTCGCCCAGCCGGGCGAGGGAGATACCCTCCAGCGCTGAGCCGAGGGGGAGGGGGGTGGTCCCCCCGTTCCCCGCCATGACCCGCGCCACGACGAGGAATGCCAGGGCGAGCACCGCCCCCTTCAATGCAGCGCCGATCATGGAGTTGCCGGCTTGTCTCCCCCCGTCAGGCGCCTGGGCTCAGGCGGTGCGCTCGGCGACGCATTCGCGCAGCGCCTCGCCCAGGATGCCCATGCCTTCCTTCACCAGCGAATCGGAGGCGGTGAGCGGCACCAGGAAGCGGATGACATTGCCGCGCACGCCGCAGGAGAGCAGCACCAGCCCCTTCTGGGCCGCGCGCGCCACCAGCGCCTTGGTCAGGTCGGGGTCCGGGCGGTTGGCGTCGTCGCCCGCCACCAGCTCCATCGCCACCATGGCGCCGAGGCCGCGGATGTCGCCGATGACGCCCCTCAGGCTGTTGCTCGCCTGCATCTCCTTCAGGGCGGAGACGATGATCTCGCCGATCTGGTCGGCGCGGGCGCAGAGGCCCTCCTCCTCGATCACGTCGAGCACGGCGTTGCCGGCGGCGCAGGCCAGCGGGTTGCCGCCATAGGTGCCGCCGAGGCCGCCGGCCATCGGGCTGTCCATGATCTCCGCCTTGCCGGTGACGGCCGAGAGCGGGAAGCCGCCGGCCAGCGACTTGGCCATGGTGATGATGTCCGGCTGCACGCCGGAATGCTCGATGGCGAACAGCTTGCCAGTGCGGGCGAAGCCGGTCTGCACCTCGTCGACAATCATGACGATGCCATGCTCGTCGCAGATGCGGCGGATGCCGGCCAGCAGCTCGGCCTGGGCGATGTAGAAGCCGCCCTCGCCCTGCACCGGCTCGATGATCATGGCGGCGATGCGCTTGGGGTCCACATCGGCGCGGAACATCACCTCCAGCGCCTCCAGCGTCTGCTCGACCTCCTTGCCGTGGTAGGCGACGGGGAAGGGCAGGTGGAACACCTCGCCCGGCATCGAGCCGAAGCCCGCCTTGTAGGGCACCACCTTGCCGGTCAGCGCCATGCCGAGCAGGGTGCGGCCGTGGAAGGCGCCGGAGAAGGCGATGACGCCGTTGCGGCCCGTGTGGTGGCGGGCGATCTTCACCGCGTTCTCGATCGCCTCGGCGCCGGTGGTGAGGAACACCGTCTTGCGGGGCCCGCGCGTCGGCACCACGGCGTTCAGCCGCTCGGCCAGGCGGATGTAGCCCTCATACGGCATCACCTGGATGCAGGTGTGGCTGAAGTTCTCGAGCTGCGCGGCGACGGCGGCCTTCACCTTGGGGTGCAGGTGGCCGGTGTTCACCACCGCGATGCCGGCGCCGAAATCGATGTAGCGCTTGCCCTCGATGTCGGTGATCTCGGCGTTCTCGGCCTTCGCCGCGAAGACCGGAAGCTGGATGCCGAGGCCGCGCGGCACCGCCGCCTCGCGCCTCGCCTGCAGAGCCGCGTTGCTGTCGGCTGCCGTCACGCCCATGGCCCGTACTCCTGAAGCTGCCATTGTGGAGGCCGGACGATGCGCCCGCATCGCCGCCGCGCGCAAGGGCGCAACGACAGGAAATCGGCCATCGGGCGAGGCTTTGCGCTCCTGGCTATCGCAATGCGATCAAGGGGATGGACGGGCCTGCCGCGGGCCTGCGCGCGCCCGGCCGGCGGCGGCTCAGCCGCCGGCGAGCCCCAGGGCGAGCGTGGCGAGCAGGCAGGCCCCCAGGCTGAGCAGCACCGGCAGGTCCGGCTCCGCCGCCAGGGGGGCGGCGAAGGCGCAGGCGGGCAGGGCCTGTGGCGTGGGCCGGTTGTCTTCCGCGTGGAGCATGATGGGCTTCCCGTTAAACACGTTTGACAAACGGCATATAAGTCATTCTACGGTAAGTTCCAAGAAAACACTCCGGCCCCTTCCTTGCGTCTGATTCCTTGCCCCTGCCCGCCGAAGCGGCCCGGAGATGCCGCGCCGGGACGCTGCACAGCCGGAGCTGACGAGGTTCGGGACGATGAGAGGCAGGCGCCGGAACGCCCTTCGGGAAACCACGATTTCATGACGCAGAATAGATTGCCCCGCCGCGCCCTGCCGGGCCTGCTCGCCGCCCTGGCCGCGCCGCTGCTGCCGCCGGCCCGCGCGCCGCGGGCCCAGCCCGCCGAGACCGCCGCCTTTCCCGACCGGCCGCTGCGGCTGATCGTGCCGGTGGCGCCGGGCGGCAGCCAGGATCTGGTGGCGCGGCTGCTGGCCCGCGGCATGGGCGAGGCGCTGGGCCGCGCCGTGCAGGTGGAGAACCTGCCCGGCGCCGGCAGCAACATCGGCTACGAGGCCGCCGCGCGGGCGAAGCCGGATGGCTACACGCTGCTCGCCGGCTCCGACAGCCTGTCGATCAACGCCGCCCTCTTCCCGCGCCTGGGCTACGACCCGCTGCGCGCCTTCGAGCCCATCCTGCCCGGTGTCGCCGTGCCGCAGATCCTGGTGGTGCGGGCCGAGGCGCCGCAGCGCGACCTGGCCGGATTCGCCGAGGCGGCGCGCGGCGGCGCCCTGGCGGTGGGCACGCCGGGCAATGGCAGCCTCTCCCACCTCGTCGGCGAGCTGATGCAGCAGGCGGCCGAGATCCGCTGGACCCATGTGCCCTACCGGGGCGGCGCCCTGGCCATCAACGACCTGCTGGCCGGGCATCTGGAGGGGGTGTGGATCAACATCGGCGCCGTCACCGACCATGTGCGCGGCGGCCGGCTGCGCGGCCTCGCCGTGTCCGCGCCACGCCGCGCCGCCGCCCTGCCGGAGGTGCCGACGCTGGAGGAGGCGGGGCTGCGCAACCTCGCCGCCACGGGCTGGCACGGGCTGGTGGCGCCGGCCGGGCCGGCGCCCGCCATCGCCGCGCGGCTGCACGCCGCCGGTCAGGCGGCGCTGCGCCGGCCGGATGTCGCCGAGCGGCTGGCCGCGCTCGGGGTGGAGGTGCTCGACGAACCGCCCGCGGCGCTGGAGCGGCGGATCCTGACCGATGCGGAACGCTGGGCGGCGGTGGTGAGGCGGGCGGGGATCAGGCCCGACTGACCCCCGGTCCCGCCGGCGGCGGCGCGCGTGGCGTCACGGGGCGGCGAAGTCGCGGGCGAGGCGACGCCGCGCCTCCGCGTCGCGGGCGATGGCGACGATGGCGCCCGTGCCCTCGCCGGGCAGGAAATCCTCCAGCGGGCGGAACTGCATGTTCAGCGCGTGACGGCTGGCCCATTCGCGCAGGGCCTGCTCCTGCCCGAGGGAGAAGATGCGAAGCTCGATGGGCTGCGGGGAGGGGGTGTCCGGCATGGGGCGCGCTTCCCCGGGCTCAGGCGCGCAGCACGGGGCCGAAGGCGTCGGTGCTGGTGGCGCGCACCACCGAGGCGAAGAGGCGCAACGCATCGGGGCCGCCCTGGTCGAGCAGCGAGCCGCCTTCCATTTCGCGCGCCAGGAGCTCGGCATGGCCGGCCAGGGTCTCGGCGGCGCGCCGCAGCGCCTCGCGCGAGAGGGCAAGCTGCTGCTGCTCGGAGAAATCGTGCCAGGTTGCGGGCCGGGGGGGCATGGTCGTGTCCCAGGATGCGGCCGTCTTGGCATTGTGGAGGTCCGTCCGGTGACGGCAGGGGCAGGATGGCGCGGAAAGGTTAAGGGTTGGCGAATGCGGTGGGGCGGATGCGCATCCGCCCCACGCGGTTTCCCTCAGTCCTTCCGGACCAGCTCGTAGAGCGCCACCGAGGCGGCGACCGAGACGTTCAGGCTCTCCACCGCGCCGCTGATGGGCAGGCGCACCAGCTCGTCGCAGGTCTCGCGCTGCAGGCGGCGCAGGCCGGTGTCCTCGGCGCCCAGCACCAGGGCCACGGGGCGGTCCTTCGGGCGGGCCTCGGCCAGGGTGTTGTTGGCGTCGCCATCCAGCCCCATCACCCAGTAGCCGGCGCGCTGCAGCGTCTGGATGGTGCGGGCCAGGTTCACCTCCCGCGCCACCGGCACGCTGTCCAGCGCGCCCACGGCGGCGCGCGCCATGGCGCCGGTCTCCGGCGGCGCGTTGCGGTCCTGCATCACCACCGCCGCGGCGCCGAAGGCGGCGGCCGAACGCAGGATGGCGCCGACATTGCGCGGGTCCGTCACCTGGTCGAGCAGCAGCACCGGCCCGCGCGAGCGCGCCAGCGCATCCTCCAGCGGCACCGGCGGCAGCGGCTCGCACAGCAGGGCGATGCCCTGGTGCACCGCGTCCTCGGTCAGGAAGGTCTGGAAGCGGCCGCGCTCCACCCGCTCGGGCTGGATCTTCCAGGGGCGCGGCAGGCGCTCGGCCAGCGCCGCCTCGGCCTCGGTGGTGAGCAGCAGGCGGCGCAGCCGGCGCTGCGGGTTGGCCAGCGCCGCGGCCACGGTGTGCAGGCCGTAGAGCCACAGCGTGTTGGGCTCGGTCTTCTCGCGCGGGGCGGCGGCCTTCTCGCGGCGGGCGGGGGCCGGGCCCGCCATGGGCGCGGCCTCGGGGGCGCGCTCGGCGAATCGGGTGGCGCGGCTGGGGCGGGCGCCGGCGCGCGG
>NZ_JBHSCH010000056.1:0-30089 GCF_042651065.1 Teichococcus aestuarii | reverse complement strand
GCGCCGCCACCGGCGCGGCCGGCAGCGGCGGCAGGGCATGGCCCGGCAGGGGCTTCACCGCGGCCGCGTAGGCGCGCCACATGGCGCGCTCTTCCGGGGTGAGGGTTCGGCCACGGCGGGGCATTGCGGTCCTAGATGGGCGATCGAGGGAAAAGGGCCAGGGGATGCGGCCCCTGGAACCCCTGGCAGAAACCCGGCGGGGCGCCGGCGTTTCACCCGGCGCCCTCCATTAGTGAAGCCGGCCCTAGCCGTCCACCAGGATGACATGCAGGCGGCGGGGGCCATGCGCGCCCAGCTCCAGCGTCTGCTCGATGTCGGCGCTGCGCGAGGGGCCGGTCACCAGCATCACGTTGCGCGGCAGCGGGCCCATCTCGCGCAGTCGGTCCCACGCCTCCTCATAGGCGCCGACGATGTCGGCGCTGCGCAGCACCACGATGGCCGTCTCGGCCAGCAGGTTCAGCGTGGTCGGGCGTTCGGGCGCGGAAGGCAGCATCAGCGTGCCCGTCTCGGCGATGCCGACGAAGCCGTGCTGGAGCGCGACCTGGTCGCTGCCCTCGGCGCGGCGCGCCTCCACCGAGAGCAGCGGCAGGCTCTCCCAGGGCAGGGCCAGCAGCGCCGGGTGCGGCGCCATGGCGAGGCGCGGCGGCAGGTTCTGCCCGGCGAGGTAGTCGGCCACCGCCTGCGGCACCTGCGCGGCCTCGGGCACCCGCTCCACCGTGCCGAACTCGGCCTCCACCCGCGCGATGAACAGCGCCACCTGCTCCGGGTGCGGCAGGCGGGAACGGGCGGGGATGAGGTGGCGCGGGTGCTGGGCCATGCGGCCGCGCAACATCGCCTGCTGGTCCTCCGGCAGCGCGCCGCGCTTGAGGCCGCGGCGGATGGAACCGAGGATGGCTTCGCGGCTCACCGGCCGGCCCCCCGCTTCTGGCGGGCGTAGCGGTCCATGAAGGTGCCGCCCGGCTCGGGCGCCGGCAGGTCGCGCCCCTTCGTCCAGCCGCCGGCACCGGGCAGCCAGGTGAAGGCGCCCCGCCCGCGCGCCAGCAGCCCCAGTGCGCCGAGGCCGAGCCGCGCGGCCAGCCGGTAGGCGCCGGGCCGCCGGGCGAACCAGGCCCACAGCCCCAGCGCCCGGCGCTGCGTGGCCGGGGTCAGGTGGCGCTCGAACTCCCGCTCCCGCCAGTGGCGCATCATCTTGGGCAGCGGGATCTTCACCGGGCAGACGCTCTCGCACCGGCCGCAGAAGGAGGAGGCGTTGGGCAGGTGCGCCGCCTTGTCCACGCCGACCAGCGAGGGGGTGAGCACGCTGCCCATCGGGCCGGGATAGACCCAGCCATAGGCATGCCCGCCGGTGGCGCCATAGACCGGGCAGTGGTTCATGCAGGCGGCGCAGCGGATGCAGCGCAGCATCTCCTGGAACTCGGTGCCGACCATGGCGGAGCGGCCATTGTCCACCAGCACCACATGGTATTCCTCCGGCCCGTCGAGGTCGGCCGGGCGGCGGGCGCCGGTGGAGAAGGTGGTGTAGACGGAGAAATCCTGCCCCGTGGCGGAGCGCGCCAGCAGCCGCAGCAGGCTGGTGCAGTCCTCCAGCGTCGGCACCACCTTCTCGATGCTGGCCAGCACCACATGCACGCGCGGCAGGGTCTGCGTCAGGTCGCCATTGCCCTCGTTCGTCACGATGACGGAGGAGCCGGTCTCGGCGATGAGGAAGTTGGCGCCGGTGATGCCGACATCGGCGGCGAGGAAGGCCTCGCGCAGCCGGGTGCGGGCCTCGGCCAGGATGTCCCGCCGCTCATGGAAGACGCGGTCCGCCGGCAGGTCGGTGTGGCTGCGGCGGAAGCTCTCCTCCCAGTCCTCCCGGTTGAGGTGGAAGGCGGGGCCGATGATGTGGGAGGGCGGCTCCCGCCGCAGCTGCAGGATGTACTCGCCGAGGTCGGTCTCGACGGGGCGGATGCCATGCGCCTCCAGGTGGTCGTTGATCCCGAGCTCCTCGGAGATCATCGACTTGCCCTTGGTGACGGTGCGGGCCTGCGCCTTGCGGCAGATCTCCAGCACGGCGGCGCGCGCCTCGTCGGCGGTGGCGCACCAGTGCACATGGCCGCCCGCCGCCTCCACCTGCGCCGCATAGGCCTCCAGGTAGAAGTCGAGATTGGCCAGGGTGTGGTTCTTGATGTCCCGCCCCGTGTCGCGCAGCCGCTCGAACTCGGGCAGGGCGGCCACGGCCCGCGCCCGCTTGGCGTGCGAGCCGGTGCGCGAGAGCGCCTTCTGCAGCCGCGCATCACCCAGGGCGCGGGCGGCATTCTCCTTGAAGGCCGGAGAGGTGATGTGCACGGCTGTTTCTCCCAGGAAGATTCTTCTTTTTCTGAAGAAAAAGAAGCAAAAAGACTTTGTCAGTCTGGCGTCATGCCATCAGCCGGCGCGCCGCCAACGAACAAAAGTTTTTTGGTTCTTTTTTCCAAAAAAGAACGCCTTAATCCGCCCCCGCCTCGTCCCCCGGCCCGCCCAGCGCGGCCAGCAGCGCCGCGCGCAGCGAGGCGAGCTTGCGCTCGTTCTCGATCTTCAGCCCGAACACGTCCTTCACGTAGAACACGTCCACCGCCCGCACGCCGTAAGTGGTGATGTGGGCGGAGGCGATCTGCAGCCCCTGCTCGGAGATGGCGGCGGTGACGTCGTGCAGCAGGCCGGGCCGGTCGCGCCCGTTCAGCTCGATGACGGTGTGGGTGTTGCTGGCGAAGTTGTCGATCACCACGCGCCCGGGCACCTGCACGGCGCGCAGCCGCGCCGGCTCCCGCCGCACCTTGCGGATCTCCTGCACCAGGTTGAGCCGGCCGGAGAGCGCCTGCTCGATCAGCACCGAGAGGCGGGCCAGCTTGTGCGAGGCGTCGAACGCCCCGCCCTGCGCGTCCTGCACCCAGAGCGTGTCCAGCGCCATGCCGTTGGTCATGGTGTGGATGCGGGCATCGACGATGGTGGCGCCGGCCACCGCCAGCGCGCCGGCGATGCGGCTGAACAGCCCGGGATGGTCGGAGCAGTAGACCGTGACCTCCGTCACCGCCCGCGCCTCCAGCACCCGGGTGCAGACGGAGAGCGGCGCGCCGGTGGCCTCCGCCTCGCGGATCATGCCGGCGTGGCGGGCATGGCTCTCCGGGTCGAAGGAGAGCCAGTAGCCGGGGTAGCCGAGGGAGAGGAAGCGCTCCACCACCTCCTTCGGCTGGTCCTCCAGCATGGCGGCGGCGGCCTGCTTGGCGCGGGCCACGCGCACGTCCCGCTCCGGCACGGAGAGGCCGCCGGCCAGCACCTCGGCCACGCGCCAGTACAGCTCGCGCAGCAGCGTGGCCTTCCAGCCGTTCCACACCTTGGGGCCCACCGCGCGCATGTCGGCCACCGTCAGCACCAGCAGCAGCCGCAGCCGCTCGGGCGACTGCACCACCTCGGCGATGTCGAGGATGGTCTTGGGGTCGTCGATGTCGCGCTTGAAGGCGGTCTGGCTGACGAGGAGGTGGTTCAGCACCAGCCAGGAGACGGTCTCCGTCTCCTCCGGCGTCAGGCCGAGGCGGGGGCAGATCTCCAGCGCCAGCCCGGCGCCGATCTCGGAATGGTCGCCGCCGCGGCCCTTGGCGATGTCGTGCAGCAGCACCGCCACATAGAGGGCGCGGCGGGAATGCACCTGCCCCACCAGCTCGCTCGCCACCGGCGCGGCCTCGCCGAGCTCGCCCTGCTCCAGCTGGTTGAGCACGGCGATCGCCTCGATCGTGTGCTCCTCCACGGTGAACACATGGTAGGTGTCGAACTGCATCAGCCCGACGATGCGCGCCCAGTCCGGGATGAAGCGGGAGAGGAAGCCCACCTCGTTCAGCACCCGGATCCAGCGCGCCGAATCGCGGCCCGCCAGCAGGTCGAGGAACAGGGTGTTGGCCTCGGCGTCGCCGCGCAGCGCCTGGGCGCGGTGGGCGGCGCGGATCAGCGCCCGGTGCGCCAGCGGGTGCAGCTCCATCCCCCGGTCGCGCGCCGCGCGCACCAGCCGCAGCATGATGGCGGGCTCCTCCTCCACCACCCGGTCGGGGGCGAAGAGCAGCTTGCCGTCGGCCACCGCGACGCCCGCGGCGGTCAGCGCCGCGTCGGAGGGCTTGCTCACCGCCGGCAGGCCGAGCGAGGCGCGCTCGATCGCCGGTTCCAGCAGGCGGGAGAGGCGCACCACGTCCCGCGCGGTGAGGAAGAGGTGCTTCATGAAGCGCTCCACCCCGTCCTGCTTGCCGTGCCGCGTATAGCCCATGCGGGCGCCGACGACGGGCTGCAGGTCGAAGGTCAGGCGCTCCTCGGCGCGGCCGGTGACGTAGTGGAGGTGGAAGCGCACCGTCCAGAGGAAGTCCCAGGCGCGCTTGAAGGCGCGCGCCTCGCGCGCCGTCAGCAGGCCGCCGCCGGGGCTGTCGGCGCCCACCAGCTCCGGCATCCGCTTCACGCCGAAGGCGTAGCGGGCCAGCCAGTACATGGTCTGGATGTCGCGCAGGCCCCCGCGCCCTTCCTTCAGGTGCGGCTCCACCAGGTAGGGGCTGTCGCCATAGCGCTTGTGGCGGGCGGTGCGCTCGGCCCGCTTGGCGGCGAGGAACTGGCCGATGCCCCAATCCTGCCGGGCCTGGGCGAAAGCCTCCTCGAAGTGGGCGAACACCGCCGCGTCGCCGGCCAGGAAGCGGCCGTCGAGCAGGGCGGTCTGGATGGTGGCGTCGGCCCGCGCATCCTCCAGGCATTCATGGATGCTGCGGGTGGCGTGGCCCACCTTCAGGCCGAGGTCCCACAGCAGGTAGAGCATGAACTCCACCGCCCGCCGCCCGCGCGGCCCGAGCGGCCGGTCGGACAGGAACAGCAGGTCGATGTCGGAATACGGCCCCAGCACGCCGCGCCCGTAGCCGCCGGTGGCGGCCAGCACGAAGGGCGGCTCGGTGGTGGTGGCGAAGGGGTTGGCGCCGGGCTCCCCCTGCTCGGGCGCCACCTGGGCCAGGGTGTAGGCGTGGATGGCGTAGATCAGCCCGTCCGTCAGCTCGCCCAGCATCCGCGCGGCGGTGAGGCCGGAGAGGGCGTGCGCCTCGAACGCCTCCTGCACGCGCGACTGGATGCGCCCGAGCTGCCGCCGCAGCAGCAGCAGCGCCGCCTCCCGCGTCACCGGCTCGCCGGGGCGGGGGATCAGGTCGAGAACGATATCGGGCAGCGGCCGCGGCTTTCCGGCGGAGGAGCCGGAGGGGGCGGCAAACGCGTCTGGCAGGGCGCCGAAGCTTCTCATTTGAAGCATGTTATCGCGCCCGGCGTTCCCGCAACAGCTTCGTGAGCGCGCAGGGTGGCGACTTTGCCGCTTCGCAGCAAATTTTCCCGCAATGTTGCCGCCGTGGATGCCGCCCTACCCTGGCAGGGCGGCGGCCATCTGCTTCAGCCGGTAGAGGGCTTCCAGCGCCGCGCGCGGAGTGAGGGCATCGGGGTCGATCTCCGCCAGCGCCGCGTGCAGCGGGCCCTCCGACACCCCGGCAGGGGAAGCGGGGGCGGGCGGGGCGGTATCGCGCTCCGCCACCTGGCCGAAGAGCGGCATCTCCTCGGCCAGCGGCTCCAGCTCGGCGGCCAGCGCCTCCAGCGCCGCCAGCACGGCGCCGGCGCGCGCCACCACGGCGCGCGGCACCCCGGCCAGCCGCGCCACGTGCAGCCCCCAGGATTTCTCGGCGGCGCCGGGCCCGACGAGGTGCTGGAACACCACCTCGCCGCGGTGCTCGCGCACCTGCATGGTGGCGAGCTGCAATTCGGGCAGCTTCGGCGCCAGCGCCGTCAGCTCGTGGAAATGCGTGGCGAAGATGGCCCGCGCCCGGATGCGGTCGTGCAGCGCCTCCAGCACGCTCCAGGCGATGGCGAGCCCGTCCCAGGTGGCGGTGCCGCGCCCCACCTCGTCCAGCACCACGAGGGAGCGGGATGTCGCCTGGTTCAGGATGGCCGCCGTCTCGGTCATCTCCACCATGAAGGTGGAGCGGCCGCCGGCGATGTCGTCGGCGGCGCCGACGCGGGAGAACAGCCGGTCCACCAGCCCGAGGCGGGCGGATTCGGCCGGCACGAACAGCCCGGCCTGGGCCAGCACCACCATCAGCGCGTTCTGCCGCAGGAAGGTGGACTTGCCGGCCATGTTCGGCCCCGTCAGCAGGCAGAGGCGGCGGCCGGGGGAGAGGTCGGCATCGTTCGGCACGAAGGCGCTGCTCCCGCGCTGCCGGGCCAGCGCCGCCTCCACCACCGGGTGGCGGCCCTGGCGGATGCGGAATTCGGGCCGCTCCACCAGCTCGGGCCGGCACCAGGCGCCGCCCGCCGCCAGCTCGGCGGCGCCGGCATGGATGTCGATCTCGGCCAGGGCGGCGGCGGCGGCGTCGATCGGGCGGGCGGCCTCCAGGCAGAGGGCGCGCAGGTGCCGCACCACCGCCGCCTCGCGCCGCGCCGCCTGCTCGCCGGCCGCCGCGAGCTTGCGGTCCAGCTCGGCCAGCGCGGCGCAGGTGAAGCGGTGGGCATTGGCCATGGTCTGCCGGTGCATCGGCGCATAGGGGCCTTCGCGCAGCGCGGCGGGCGGGTCGCGCAGCAGCTTCTCGCCGGCGGCGGCGGGCATCTCGGCCAGGAAGCCGAATTGCTGGTGGTGGCGGATCTTCAGGCTGGCCACGCCCCAATCCTGGGCCAGGCGCATCTGCATGGCGGCGATGGCGCCGCGCGCGTCGTCGCGCAGCCGCTTCAGCGCGTCCAGCTCGCCATCGTAGCCGGGGGCGACGATGTTGCCGTCCTCCAGCCGGGCGGGCAGCTCGGGGCAGAGGGCGCGGGCCAGCTCGGCGCGGGGCGAGCCCTCCGGGCGGAGCGCCGCGCGCGCCGCCGCCAGCAGCGCGGGGATGCCGGGCCGCTCCAGCGCGTCGGCCATGGCCTCGGCGCGGGCGAGGCCATCGCGCAGCGCGGCGAGATCGCGCGGGGCGAAGCGGTCCAGCGCCTGCCGGGCCAGGGCGCGCGCCATGTCCGGCGCGCCGCGCACGGCGCCGCGCAGCGCCTCGCGCAGCGGCATGTCGGCCAGCAGGGTGGCCACCGAATCGTGCCGGGCGCCGATGGCGGCGGCGTCGGTCAGCGGCGCGGCGAGGCGCTCGGCCAGCTCGCGGCAGCCGGGGGCGGTCAGGGTGCGGTCCACCGCCGCGGCCAGGCAGTTGCGCGTCTCGCCGCGCTCGCTCTTCAGGATCTCCAGGCTGCGGCGGGTGGCGGCGTCCATCCGCAGCACCTCGCGCCCGCCCTGCGGCTCCGGCGGGCGCAGGCGCGGCGCCGCCTCGCCCTGGGTGGCGCGGAGATAGTCCAGCACCAGCGCGCAGGCCGCCACCTCGGCCTCGCCGAAGCCGCCGAAGCCCTCCAGCGCCGCCACGCCATAGAATTCCGCCACCTGCCGCGCCGGGTCGCGCGCCGCCGGGCGGTGGCTGAGGCGTTCGGCCCAGGCGGCCAGGGCGGGCAGCGCGTCGAGATCCTCGGGCAGCACGATCTCGGCCGGGTCGAGCCGCGCCAGCAGGGCGGGAAGCTCCGCCACGGGCAGCGCCTCGCAGGCGAAGGCGCCGGTGGAGAGGTCGGCCCAGGCAGCGGCCAGCTCCCCCTCCTCGCGCGCCAGCGCCAGCAGCCAGGCGGCGCGGCCGCCCTCCAGCAGCGCCTCCTCGGTCAGCGTGCCGGGGGTGACGAGGCGGACCACCTCGCGCCGGATGGTCGGCGCCTTGCGGGCCTTGGCCTGCTCCGGCGTCTCCCGCTGCTCGCAGATGGCGACGCGGAAGCCATGCCGGATCAGCCGCGCCAGGTAGTTCTCCAGCGCGTGCACCGGCACGCCGGCCATCGGGATCGGCTGGCCGCGATGCTCGCCGCGGTGGGAGACGGCCAGGCCCAGTGCCTCCCCGGCGCGCTGCGCGTCGTCGAAGAACAGCTCGAAGAAATCGCCCATGCGGAAGAACACCAGCGCCTCCGGGTGCGCCTGCTTGGCGGCGAACCACTGGGCCATGGCGGGGGTGGCGCCCTCGGCGGAGGGGAGGGCGGCGAGGGGGGCGGCGGCGTTCATGCGCCTCTTCCTAGGGCGGGGCGGGCGCGCGGGTCCAGAGCGGCGGCGGGGTTGCCGCGTGCCGCCCCCGCCGGCACCCTGCGCGCCGCGTCAAGCCGAAGGAGGAACGCCCATGCATCGCCGGACCCTGTTGAAGAGTGGCGCCGCCACGGCCCTGCTGGGCGGCGGCCTCGCCGCGCCGGCCCTCGGCCAGGACAGCCGCGCCAGCACGATGCGCTTCGTGCCGCAGGCCAACCTGACGGCGCTGGACCCGATCTGGACCACCGCCACCGTCACCGGCAACCACGGCTACTACGTGTTCGACACGCTCTACGCGCTGAACGCGGCGCAGGAGCCCCAGCCGCAGATGGCCGAGGGCCACGAGGTGCTGGAGGACGGCAAGCTCTGGCGCATCCGCCTGCGCGAGGGGCTGAAGTTCCACGATGGCGAGCCGGTGCGGGCGCGGGACTGCGTGGCCAGCCTGAAGCGCTGGGCGGTGCGCGACCCCTTCGGCCAGCTTCTCGCCCGGGTCACGCGCGAATGGCGCGTGGTGGACGACCGCACCTTCGAGATCCGGCTGGACCGCGCCTTCCCGCTGCTGCTCAGCGCGCTGGGCAAGGACACCAGCGCCGCCTTCATCATGCCCGAGCGGCTGGCGCAGACCGATGCCAGCAAGGCCATCACCGAGATGGTGGGCTCCGGCCCCTACCGCTTCCTGGCCGGCGAGTTCAATTCCGGCAGCCGCGTGGCCTATGAGAAGTTCGACGGCTACGTGCCACGCCAGGAGGCCCCGGATTGGGCGGCGGGGGCCAAGGTGGCGCATTTCCGGCGCATCGAGTGGCACATCATCCCCGACGCGGCCACCGCCGCCGGCGCGCTGATGAATGGCGAGGTGGATTGGTGGGAGCGCCCGCTGGCCGACCTGCAGCCGATGCTGGCGCGCAACCGGCAGATCCGCCGCGAAGTGACGGACAAGGCCGGCCGCCTGGCGCTGGCGCGGCTGAACTGCCTGCAGCCGCCCTTCGACGATGTGAGGCTGCGCCGCGCCGTGCTCGCCTCCGTCATCCAGGAGAACTACATGCGCGCCTCCCAGGGGGATGACAGCTCCGCCTGGACCGACACGCGCAGCATCTGGCCCAAGCGCACCCCCTATTACCAGGACCATGCCGACCTGATGCCGGGCGACCTGGACCGCGCCCGCGCCATGCTGAAGGAAGCCGGCTACGCCGACCAGAAGGCGGTGATCATCAACCCGACCGACTTCCCCGACATCGGCCCGCTCGGCCAGGTGACGGCGGACGCGCTGCGCCGCATCGGCATGAACGTGGAGCTGGCGGAAACCGACTGGGGCACCGTGATCCAGCGGCGCAGCTCGCGCGAGCCGGTGGAGAAGGGCGGCTGGAGCATCTTCCACACCACCGGCCCCGCCACCTTCTACGGCAACCCCGCCATGTCGCCGCTGATCCGCGGCCAGGGGGAGGATGGCTGGTTCGGCTGGTGGAAGAGCGAGCGCGCCGAGGCGCTGACCCAGGAATGGCTCTACGCCACGGACCCGGCGGCGCAGCGCAAGGCCGCGCAGGCGCTGGGGCGGCTCGGGCTGGAGGAGGTGGCCACCGTGCCGCTCGGCCAGTTCACGCTGCGCACCGCCTTCCGCTCCAGCCTCACCGGCATCCTGGAGGGCACCGCGCCCTATCCGTGGAGCGTGCGGCGTGCCTGAGGCGCGGCGGTTAACCGCCCGCTAAGGCCGCGATGCTAGAATGGTGCGGCACCTTCCATGCCGCACCTGCGAAGCGCCTGCCTTTCGCGTATCGCTCTGCGCCGACATAAAGGGGGGGAAGCACGGGAGCCCGCGAGAGCGATGGACGACACGAAGAAGCTGCCGGTGGGCGACACGCGCACCGCCCGCATCACCGCCGAGGAGGCGCTGGCCCTGCACGCCGAGGGCAAGCCGGGCAAGCTGGAGATCCGGCTGACCAAGCCGCTGACCACGGCGCGCGACCTCAGCCTGGCCTATTCCCCCGGCGTGGCCGAGCCCTGCCTGCACATCCACCGCGACCCCTCCCTCGCCTACGACTACACGGCCAAGGGCAACATGGTGGCCGTCATCTCCAACGGCACCGCCGTGCTGGGGCTCGGCAACCTCGGCGCGCTGGCCGGCAAGCCGGTGATGGAGGGCAAGGCCGCGCTGTTCAAGCGCTTCGCCGATGTCGATTCCATCGACCTCTGCATCGACACCGAGGATGTGGACGCCTTCGTCAACGCCGTGCGCTACCTCGGCCCCTCCTTCGGCGGCATCAACCTGGAGGACATCAAGGCGCCGGAATGCTTCGTCATCGAGCAGCGCCTGCGCGAGCTGATGGACATCCCGGTGTTCCATGACGACCAGCACGGCACCGCCATCGTCGCCGCCGCCGGCCTCATCAATGCCTGCCACCTGACCGGGCGCGCGCTGTCCGAGACGAAGCTCGTCATCAACGGCGCCGGCTCGGCCGCCATCGCCTGCGCCGAGCTGGTGAAGGCCATGGGCATGCGGCCCGAGAACATCCTGATGTGCGACACCAAGGGCGTGCTCTGGCGCGGCCGCACGGAGGGGATGAACCAGTGGAAGTCGGCCCACGCCGTCACCACCGACCGCCGCACCCTCTCCCAGGCGCTGGAGGGGGCGGACGCCTTCTTCGGCCTCTCCGTCAAGGGCGCCGTGACGGCCGACATGGTGCGCGCCATGGCGCCCAACCCGATCATCTTCGCCATGGCCAACCCCGACCCCGAGATCACGCCGGACGAGGCGCGGGCGGTGCGGGAGGACGTCATCATCGCCACCGGGCGCTCGGACTACCCGAACCAGGTGAACAACGTCCTGGGCTTCCCCTTCATCTTCCGCGGCGCGCTGGACGTGCGGGCCAGCACCATCAACGACCCGATGAAGATCGCGGCGGCCGAGGCGCTGGCCATGCTGGCGCGCGAGGACGTGCCGGAGGAGGTGGCGGGCGCCGGCGGCGGCTCCGGCCTGCGCTTCGGCCCCAACTACATCATCCCGCACGCCTTCGACCCGCGGCTGATCGCCCGCGTCTCCCCCGCCGTGGCGAAGGCGGCGATGGAATCCGGCGTGGCGCGCAAGCCGCTGCCCGACCTCAAGCGCTACGCCCGCAGCCTGAGCGGCCGGCTCGACGCCGGCGCCAACGCGCTGGAGGCCATCACCGAGCGGCTGCGCGCCAACCCGCAGAAGGTCGTGTTCGCGGAGGGCGAGGAGGAGAAGGTCATCCGCGCCGCCATCGCCTTCCGCAACGCCGGCTACGGCACGCCGGTGCTGGTCGGGCGCGAGGACCGGGTGATGGCCACGGTGGCGGCGCTCGGCATCCCGCTGCCCGAGGGCATCGAGATCCACAACGCCCGCCTCTCGGACAGCAACACGCGCTATGCCGAGTTCCTCTACCAGCGCCGCCAGCGCCAGGGCTTCCTGTTCCGCGACTGCCAGCGCCTGGTGAACCAGGACCGCAACACCTTCGCCGCCTGCATGGTGGCGATGGGCGACGCCGATGCCATGGTCTCCGGCATCACCCGCTCCACCTCCGCCACGCTGGAGGGGGTGACGAACGTCATCGACCCGGCGCCGGAGACGGTGCTGTTCGGCCTGACGCTGATGCTCTCCCGCCGCGCCGGCACCGTGCTGGTGGCCGACACCGCCATCCATGAGCGCCCCGATGCGGCGACGCTCGCCTCCATCGCCCGCCAGTCGGCCGCCGAGGCGCGCAAGCTGGGGCTGGAGCCGCGCGTGGCGTTCCTGTCCTTCTCCACCTTCGGCGACCCGGGCGGCACCATCACCGGCCCGGTGCGCGAGGCGGTGAAGCTGCTGGACGCGCAGGAGACCGACTTCGAGTACGATGGCGAGATGGCGGCCGACGTGGCGCTGAACCCGCAGCTGCGGGCGCTCTACCCGTTCTGCCGCCTCGCCGGCCCGGCCAATGTGCTGGTGATGCCCGGGCTGCACGCCGCCCACATCCTGACCAAGGCGGTGCCGCACCTGACCAGCGCCACCACCATCGGGCCGCTGATGGTGGGGCTCTCGCAGCCGGTGCAGATCATCAACATGGGCAGCAGCGTCAACCAGATCCTGGACATGGCCTGCTTCGCCGGGCACGCCGCCATCCGGCGCTGAAGCCGGAGGGGAGGGGCCGCGCCCCTCCCCCCGCGCGTCTCACGCCGCGCATCACAGGGCGGCGAGGTCACGCGCCCTTGCCCTTCACCTTTCCTCACAGATCAGGACATGGTGGCCGTTTGGCGCGGCCGGGCCGTGCAGGGTCCGCCGTGCAGGGCCCGCCATGCCCGGGCGCAGGCGGAAGGAAGCGGCAGCATGGCCGAGCAGCAGCAACAGGCGCGGCCCACGGAGCGCGGCGGCTGGCGCCACGTGCTGGCTACCATTGCGGCGGGCGGCATCTCGGCGCTGGTTCTGGGGCTGCTCTGGTCGGCCACCCGGCCGGCGGAGCAGGCCCCGCCCGCGCTCCCCGGTGCCGTCTCCACCCCCGGATCTGCCCCTCCCGGATCCGCCGCTTCCGTGGCGGCGGCGCCGGAGTCCCCCGCCACCAGCGAGCAGAGGGTGGCGGCCCTGCTGGCCGAGGTGGATGCGCTGATGCGCCAGGCGGATTCCCTGGACGCCCGGCTGGACAGCATCGCCCTGCCCGAGCCTGCCCTGCCCGATCCCGCCCTACCCGAGGAGCCGGCCGAGGCGCTGCCGGAAGCGCGGGTGCTCGCCGCCACGCCGCCCGGCGGGCCGTTGCCGCTGGCGGCGCCGGAACCGGCCGCCGTGCCGCCGCCCCGCCCCGCCCTGCGCGCCGCCGCGCCAAAGGCGGCACCGCAGGCGGAAGGCGCGCCGCCGCTCCTGGCCATCGCGCCGCCGCCCGCGCCGCCGCCGGCGCGCGCCGCCACCCCCGCCGCTCCAGCCCGGGCCGCCAGCCCGGCCGAGCGGCGCTGCCGGTCCATCATTGTCAGGGTTCAACTGGGCGAGGAGCCTTCCTATGCCGACCGACGCTTCCTCCGTGGCGGCTGCCGCTAGATCCCTCGGCGCGGCGCTGTGCGGGCTGCTCCTGCTGGCCGGCTGCGGCACCACCCCCGCCGCCCCGCCCGCGCCGGAGGCCCTGCCGATGCGCGTCTCCGACGCGCCCAAGCCGCCCCGCACCGCGCAGCCGCTTGACGAGGCGGTGCTGAGCCTGACCGTGGCGCTGCTCGACCGCGCCCGGCTCGAGCCGCCCGGCCCCTCCGGCCGCCACGACCTGGTGGTGGACCCGCTGATCGACCGCGCCACCGGCCAGCAGACGGCGGTGACGCGCGGCATGGAGCAGCGCATCGGCACGCTGGTGCGGGCGCGCTACCCGGCGTTCAACCTGCGCCCCTTCGGCACCGCCGCGCTGGACGACCAGCCGCTGATCCTGCTCGGCGCCATCACGCCGGTGGCGGAGGCCGGCGTCATCCCGGCGAGCGAGGCGCCCTTCCCGCAGGTCTACCGGATCTGGGCGGTGCTGGGGGATCTCCGCACCGGCCGCATCGTCAGCCACGAGACGGCCTGGGTGCGCGGCCCGGATGTGGACATGACCCCCACCGCCTTCTTCCGCGACAGCCCCGCCTGGAACCGCGAGCCGCTGACCGCCGCCTATCTCCGCACCTGCGCCGGCGACCCGGGCGAGGCGATCGACCCCGCCTATCTGCGCGCCCTGCGCGCCCAGGCCCATGCCGCCGACGGGGTGCGCGCCTACGAGGCCGGCAACCCGGCGGCGGCGCTGGCCGCCTACGAGGCGGCGTCGGCGCTGCCGGGGGGTGACCAGCTGCGCGTGCGCAACGGGCTCTACCTCGCCAACAAGGCGCTGGGCCGCGACGCGGCGGCCGAGGCCGCCTTCGGCGCGGTGGTGGCGCAGGGGCTGGACCGGGGCGAGCTGGCGGTGAAGTTCCTCTTCCGCCCCGGCACCACCGCCTTCTGGGCCGACCCCGCCATCAGCGGCGACTACCCGATGTGGCTGCGGCAGATCGCCCGCCAGACGGAGCCGCGCCCCTTCTGCCTGGCGCTGACCGGCCATGCCAGCCCGACCGGGCCGGCGGCGCTGAACCGGCGCCTCTCGGCGGCGCGGGCCGAGGCGGTGCGCGGGCGGCTGGTCGCCGAGCGGCCGGCGCTGCGGCCGCGCACCGTGGCGGAGGGGGTGGGAGCCAGCCAGCCGCTCATCGGCACCGGCACGGATGACGCGACCGACGCGCTGGACCGGCGCGTCAGCTTCGCGCCGGAGGCCTGCGCGGCCCGGCTCTGAGCCCCGCCCTACTCCGCCAGGCCGAGCGCCTCGAGATGCGCGGCGCCACGGCGCAGGCTGGTCTGGTCGCGCACCTCCAGGATCAGGCGCGGCCGGCCGGCGAGGCGGGCGAGGGCGGCGAACAGGCCCGGCCAGCGGATGGTGCCCTCGCCCGGCTGCCAGTGGCGGTCGGCATGGCCGTCCGTATCCTGCAGGTGGACATGGCGCAGCGCCTCGCCCGCCAGGTTCACATGCACGTCCACCGGCGGCGCGCCGGTGCTGACATGCGCGTAGTGGGCGTGGCCGGTGTCGAGCGAGACCTGCACCGCCGGGCTGCCGAAGGAGGCGGCGAGGGCGATGCGGTCGCGCGGCTCCTTGTCCTCGATGTTCTCGATGACCAGCTCGCAGCCCTGCGACTCGGCGCGGGCGACGACGTCGCGCAGCGTCAGGTGCACGCGCTCGATCTGCTGCTCGCGGGCGCCGGGGAAGGCGTCGAGGTTGGCGTGGTCCCAGGTGGTGTAGGGGGAGTGCACCACCATCTGCGTGGCGCCCACCGCCGCGCAGGCCTCGAGCCCCTGCAGCAGGCGGCGGCGCACCACGGCGCGGATCTCGGGGTCGTGGCTGTCGATCTTGAAGCCCCAGAACGGCCCGTGCAGGCCGACGCGGCCGGTGTGCCCGTCCAGCAGCGCGCGCAGCCGCTCGGCCACCGGGCGCCAGTCGCCGTCCAGCACCTCGGCGCTGTGCAGGTCCTGGATCTCCAGGTCGCGCTGCTTCTCCAGCAGCCAGTCGCGGTGCTGGGTGATGCCCTTGAGGGTGAGGGCGGCGCCAAGGATGGGCTTGTCGGTCATGAACAGGGTCCGGCTGGTGTTGCGCGGCCCCGCCTAGCGCCGCCGCGCTGCAACCCCGTGGCGGCGCGGTGACAATCTGAAGTCATCTTCTTTCTCTGAAGAAAAAGAGGCAAAGAGACTTTCCGGGTCTGGCGCCGCGCCATCCGCCCGCGAGCGCCAAACTGCAGAAAGTTTTTTGGTTCTTTTTTCCAAAAAAGAACGCTGACTTTTTTACTTCCGCCGCGCGACCGCCGCGTCCACCGTGTTCTCCAGCAGGCAGGCGATGGTCATCGGCCCGACGCCGCCCGGCACGGGGGTGATGGCCGCGGCCCGCTCGCGCGCGGCGGCGAAGTCCACGTCGCCCACCAGCCCGCCATTGGGCAGGCGGTTGATGCCGACATCGATGACGGTGGCGCCTTCGGCGATCCAGTCGCCCTTCACCATCTCCGGCCGCCCCACGGCGGCGACCAGGATCTCGGCGCGGCGGCATTCCGAGGCGAGGTCGCGCGTGCGGGAATGCACCACGGTCACGGTGGCGTCGGCCGCCAGCAACAGCGCGGCCATCGGCTTGCCGACGATGTTGGAGCGCCCGAGCACCACGGCGCGCGCCCCGGCGATGGCGGTGCCGGCGGCGGCGAGCAGGTGCATCACCCCCTTCGGCGTGCAGGGCACCAGCCCGGGCTGCCCGGTGGCGAGCCTGCCGGCGTTCATGGCGTGGAAGCCGTCCACGTCCTTGGCCGGGTCGATGGCGGCCAGCACCTTGGCGGCGTCGATCTGCCGGGGCAGCGGCAGCTGCACCAGGATGCCGTCCACCGCCGGGTCCTCGTTCAGCCGGCGCACCAGGGCCAGCAGCTCGGCCTCGGGCGTCTCCTCGGGCAGCTGGAGGGTGGCGCTGTCGAGCCCCGCCTCGCGCGCCGCGCGGTCCTTGTTGCGGACATAGACGCCGCTCGCCGGGTCCTCGCCCACGCGCACCACGCGCAGGCCGGGGGTGTAGGGCAGGGCCTTCACGCGCTCGGCCAGGCGCGCGCGCAGCGCCGCGGCCACGGCCTTGCCGTCGATGATGCTCGCGGTCATGCCAGGGTCTCCAGTTGCTCGCTCAGCCGGGCGGGGTCGCCCAGGATGCGGCAGGTCTTTTCCCGCGACGTGGCGCCCTGCACCACCGCGATGGCGGAAGGGGGGACATGCAGCGCCTCGGCCAGCAGGGCGCAGAGGGCGCGGTTGGCGCGGCCATCCTCGGGCGCCGCGTTCACCGCCAGCCGCAGGCGCGGGCCGGTGGCCGAATCGGCCCAGCCGCCGAGGCCGGGGCGGCGGGCCCGGGGCTGCGCCTTCACGCGCAGCTCCACGCCCCCCTCCACCGCGCGCCAGCCCTTCGTCCAGCGTCCGCTCAGCCCGCCACCAGCGGCCAGAGGGTGGTCCAGAGGAAGATGCGGAAGGCGTAGAGCAGCAGGATCAGGATCATCGGCGAGATGTCGATGCCGCCGAGATTGGGCATGAAGTTGCGGATCGGCCGCAGCGCCGGCTCGGTGATCTTGTGGAGGAAGTCGCCCACCGCCCAGACGAAGCGGTTGCGGGTGTCGAGCACGTTGAACGCGACCAGCAGGCTGAACACGGCGGCGATGATGAGCGCCCACACATAGAGGCCGATTGCCTGATCGACGAACCAAAACACCGCGTACATCGCCATCCCCTTCACGTGAGGCCCTGAGATACGAAGCGCGCGGCTCCACGGCAAGCACCGCTTGACTCGTGCCGCGACCTCGGGGATAAGCCGCCCACCGCGCGAGTGTGGGGCTGTAGCTCAGATGGGAGAGCGCCTCGTTCGCAATGAGGAGGTCAGGGGTTCGATTCCCCTCAGCTCCACCACCCGCCGCGCGGCTCCCGGCACAGACCGAATCTGAAGACGAAAAAGGCGGCCAGCGGCCGCCTTTGTCATGTCTGGCGCCTTTCTCCCCGGCGCCTTTCTCCGGCGCCGGGGAAGGGCGCCCCCTCCTCAGGGGGCGCGCTGCTCGGACAGCAGGGTGGGGCGCGGCGGCGCGACCGAACCGAGCTTCAGCGCCTCGGCCAGCGCGTCCGAATAGGTGCGGGCGGCGGACCAGCGCAGGTGGATGGCGTCGAAGAAGGCCTCGGGGCCCACCACCTGGGCGGCGTCGCCATCCCAGAAGGTGCCGCCGGAGGGGGCGAGCGCCGCCTCCATGCGCTGGTTGAACTCGGCCACCGTCCGGCCCTGCGGGTCGCCCTCGGCCTTCCAGGCGGGGTTGAGCGGGGTGGAGGCCACCATCAGCCGCTTGCCTTCGCCCCGCAGCCGCTGGCCGAGCCTGGCCACCGAATCGAAGCAGGCCTGGTCCAGCGTCCGCACCATGCCGTAGAGCAGCGTCTCGCGGTTGCGCGGCGTGTCCAGCGGGCCGCTGCCGTAGCGGTCGAACACCAGCGGGTCGATCCAGTTCTCGCCGCTGCGCTTGGCGGCGATCTCGCTGGCGTTGCGCAGCAGCGAGGTGGGCGCGAAGTAGCGCATGTAGAAGGGCCAGGGGGAGGCGCCGTCCACATAGGCGGCCGCGTCCGCGCCGTCGAACAGCGTGGTGCGGCTGGTGGTGCAGTTCTCGAAATCCTGCGGCGAGGCGATCAGCAGCACCTCGCGCACGGCGGGCTGGCGGTCGAGGAACCAGTTGGCGGCGAACACGCTCTGGTTGGCCGAGAGGCCGCAGAAGGCGCCGCTCAGTGGCACCGCCTGGGGGGCGCGCTCCACCACCGCGTCGCCGTCGAAATGCCGCCACGCCACGGAGGAGCCGACCACCAGCAGGGTGGCGCCCGGCGCCGGGTGGGTGCGGTGGAAGGCCAGCTTCTCATCGACGCAGATGGAGTTGGCGAAGGCCGGCGGCGGCAGGTGGCCGGTGGCGCGGAGGCCGAACAGCAGGCCGTAGAAGCCCAGCAGCGCCAGGAAGGCGCTGGCGAACAGCGCGCTCAGGTAGCGCGGCGGCACGGGCGGGGAGGGCGGTGCCGCCCCCGGCCCATGGCCGGGAGGAGATGCGGCCATGGCTACCGGGCTCCCTGCTGCTTGCTGGCGATGAGCTGCACGAAGTCGCCCACATTGTGCAGCGACTCGAGCTCGGCGGTGCGGAAGCGGACGCCGAAGCGCATCTCGGCCGCCACCACGAGGTTCACATGCGCCTGGCTGTCCCAGCCCGGGACATCGGCCGCCGTGGTGCCGGAGGTCAGGCGGATGTCGTCATCGTCGAACACGTCCTGGAACACTTCGGTCAGGGCGTCGTAGATCTGGGCCTCGGTCATGCGGCTTCCACTTCGATGTAATGGGCGGGCGCCTCGGCGGCGCGCAGTTCGTAGCGCCAGAAGGTGGCGCCGGATTCGGCGCCCTCCGGCGCGGGTACCGGGGCGAAGCCCAGCTTCTCATAGTGCCGGGCCACCATGCCGTTCTTGGCGGTGGGGCGATACTCGCCGATGAGCGCCTTCACGCCGCGCTGGCTGGCATGCTCCAGCAGCACGCCGAGCGAGGCCTCCTCCACCTGGCGGCCGAGCACGCGGCAGCTCATCAGCCAGGTGTCGATCAGCAGCTCGCCGGGGGGCAGGGCCGGGTCGGGGCGGGCCATCAGCACCGCGATCAGCCCGTTGTCGCCGAAGCGGTCGCTGAGGCGGAGCGAGAGCAGCAGCGTGTCGGGGTCGGCGGCGAAGCGGGCCGTGTCGGCATCCGTGTAGCGGCGGGTGGTCAGGTTGAACTGGTTGGTCTTGTTGATGAGCTGCGTCACGCGCGGCAGCTCGGCGGGGCCGACGCGCCGCGCCGTCATCTTCATGGCGAGGCTGCGCAGGTAGCCGGTGATGTCGGTGGCCTGCTCCAGCGCCGCCTGCCGCTCGGCGTTCAGCGCGTAGGAGCGGGCGCGGGCCGCGTCGTCCGCGGTGAAGCCGGCGGCCTCGAAATAGCCCGCCGCGCCGACGATGGCGGGGTAGTCCGAGACGTCCTCCGTCACCTCCGGCACCGCCACCTCCGGCAGCTCGCGGCGGATGATCTCGCGCTCGGCCGGGTTGTCGTCGACGAAGACGAGGCTGTCGAGGCCGATGTTCAGCGTCTTGGCGATGTGGCGGAGGTTGCCGGCCTTGTCGTTCCAGTTGGCGACGAAGCAGGCGATGTCGCCGCGCCGCAGCGCCATCTCGGGGTGCTTGGCGAACACCTCCTCGGCCACTTCCGGGTTGTTCTTGCTGCACACGGCCAGGATGATGCCGCGCCGGCCAAGCGCCGCGGCGTAGCGCTGGAAGGCGAGGAAGGCCTCGCCGGTGGCATTGCCCTGGCCCAGCCGGATGCCGTCCAGCCCGTCATCGCCGATGACGCCGCCCCAGAGGGTGTTGTCGAGGTCGAGCACCAGGCATTTGCGCGAGGTGCCGGCGACGGCACCGGCGATGCGGGCCACGAGATCGCCATAGAGCGGCGCCAGCGCCGGGCTGACCAGCTGCTTGGCCTGGTGCCAGCGCACCGGGTCGGCCAGACCCGAGGCATGGCCGAGGCGCGCCGCCTGCCAGGCGAGGTCGAGCAGCAGCACGCCCTCCTGCCGCGCGGCGGCGCGGATGGCGGTGTTCAGCCGCTCGATGACGCTGTGCGGCGCCGCCGGCACCAGCGCCTCGAAGGAGCCGAACAGCAGCGGATCGGCCGGCACCAGGGTCTGCTGCACCACCTGCGCGCCGTAGCGGGCGCGGGCGCGGCGCCAGAGGGTGCGCAACTCGTCGATGCGCGCCTGCACGGCGGCCTCCACGGTGGCCTCGTCGCTGTCCAGCGGCAGGTCGATCGGTGCGTCGCGCGCATCCAGCGCCAGCAGGATCAGCTGGGGGGCGAAGGCGGCCAGCTCCGGATCCTCACCCAGCAGCGCCTGCCGGTACATGCCGTAGGGGGCGACATGCACCGAGAGCGCCACCCGCCGGTCCAGCCCCGAGACGCGGATGGCCGGCACCAGGTGGTCCACGGTGTGGGAGGAGAGGATGGCCAGCCGCAGCGGCGTCAGCGCCGGGCGCACGCCCTCGCGCAGCGCCGGGTCGGCCAGGCCGTCGGTCGCCAGCCGGTCGATGCGGCCGGTGAGGGTGAAGTCGCGCCGGTAGCCGGCGAGGCGCACGGCTTCCGCAAAGCGCGCCGCCGGCTCCAGCCGGCGGGCCGCGCTGAGGGCTGCGCCGAGATCGGCATGGGCCGGCAGCCAGGGGAGCTGTTCCATGGAATCCGCCTCAGAACTGGAAGTAGAGGAATTCGGTGGGCGCGGCGGAGAAGGCCCGCGCCAGGGCGTAGAAGCCGGCGAGGCCGATCACCACGCCGTAGGCGGCGGTGGGCCGCCAGGTGGCGAAGGGCAGCACCGGCTGCAGCCAGTTCATGCGCGGCCGCCAGTTCAGCGCCGTGCGGTAGTGGCGCATGAACTGCTGGGTGTTGGGCAGGCCCCAGACGATGGCCAGCAGCAGCGCGATGTGCAGGCCCAGCATGGGGCGGAAGAACACCCCCGGCTCGGCGCCGATGCCGAGCGCCCCCGCCACCGCGCCCACCACCGGCAGCCCGGCGATGGAGGGCGGCAGGGTGACGCCGTTCAGCCCCGCCATGCCGGCCAGCAGGTTCAGCGCGCCGGTGAGGTGCGGGGCGCGGAAGAACACCATCGCCACGTTGATGCAGAGGAAGGTGAACAGGATGGCCACCGCGTTCTTCGCCCAGCTGTCGCTGTCGAGCGGCCGGCCGGTGCGCGCCTTCCAGGCCCGCCAGGCATGCGCCACCACCAGGTAGAAGCCGTGCAGCAGGCCGAAGGCCACGAACTGCCAGCCCGCCCCGTGCCAGACGCCGGAGATGAACATGGTCAGCACCGTCGGCCAGGCGACCAGCGCCAGGAAGGTGCCGGCCGTCATCTTGCCGCGGCGCGGCAGCGGCTTGCCGGCGGCCGCCCGGGCGCGGGTGATGCGCATGACGATGGGGTTGTAGACATAGGCGGTCAGGAAGCGCGTCAGCGTCATGTGCCAGCGCGACCAGTATTCGATGACGTTGCGCGCCTTGTAGGGGCTGTCGAAATTCGGCGGCAGGCTGATGCCGAACAGCAGGCCGAGGCCGATCGCCATGTCGGTGTAGCCCGAGAAGTCGAAGTAGATCTGCAGCGTGTAGGAGAGCGCGCCGCCCCAGGAGTCGAGCAGCCCGAGCTGCACGCCATCGGCCGCGGCGGCGAAGACGGGGGCGGCCTCGGCGCCCATCGGGTCGGCGAACACCACCTTCTTGAACAGGCCGAGCAGGAACAGCGTGGCGCCGACCGAGATGTTGTCGAAGCGCGGCCGGAAATTGTCCGGGTTGCTGAACTGCGACAGCATCTCCCGGTGGTGGGTGATGGGGCCGGCGATCAGGTGGGGGAAGAAGGTGATGAACAGGCAGTAGTTGAGGAAGTCGTGCTCCACCACCGCGCCGTCATGCGCGTCCGACAGGTAGGCGATCTGCTGGAAGGTGAAGAAGGAGATGGCCAGCGGCAGGATGATGTTGGGCACCGTCCACTCCAGCCCGAAGGCCTGGTCGACGCTGCTCAGCAGGAAGCCGGTGTACTTGTAGTAGCCGAGCAGCAGCAGGTTGCCGGCAATGCCCAGCACCAGAACCGCGCGGGAGGGATGCTTCAGCAAGTATCCGCCCAGGCAATAGTTGGCGGTCATGCTGGCCAGCAGGAGCGGCACGTAATGCGGGTCCCACCAGCCATAGAACACCAGCGAGGCGAGGGTCAGCCAGAGGCCCGCCAGCCGCTGCCGGCCCGTGCCTGCGAACAGGAAAAACCCAAGCAAAACAACAGGCAGGAAGCCGGCAATAAAGACGGCCGAGTTGAACAGCATGGGTCTGAAGTCTCCCCCGTCGGCAGGATGTCAGGGCTGGGCAACGCTTCGCGAATTGAGACGTCGCGCCCGGCCATGGCGCATAAGCTGGACTTTACTCAAAAATTACGCATTGCGAGGGGGGCAATGCGCGCCTTCACGACGAGTTCAATGGAGGAGGGTTTTACTAAGGCAGCGATGTGAAAATGCTGTAATTTCTTGTGCGGACTGTTCACCGCTGCGTCATGATTCGGCCGCCCGCTGCGCGGCGGCGCAAGGGTTTCAAGTATTTCCCGTGAAAGACCGCGCGGCTGCCCCGCCCCTGCTACATGCGCCGCAGCCAGATCTCGTCCACGCTGTGGTTGGCGCTCTTGTGCAGCACCAGGCGCGCGCGCTCCCGCGTCGGCTGGATGTTCTCGTGCAGGTTCACGAGGTTGATCTGCCGCCAGATGTTCTGCGCCACCGCGATCGCCTCCTGCTCCGGCAGGTCCTTGTAGCGGTGGAAGTAGGAGGTGGGCTTCTGGAAGGCGGTGCGCTGCAGCAGCAGGAAGCGCTGGATGTACCACTCCGCGATGTGCCGCTCCTCCGCATCGACATAGACCGAGAAGTCGAAGAAGTCCGAGGCCAGCAGCGGCGCGCCGGCGGAGGGCTGCAGCACGTTCAGCCCCTCGAAGATCAGGATGTCCGGCCGCCGCACCATCTGCTGCTTGCCGGGGATGATGTCGTAGGTGAGGTGGGAATAAACCGGCGCCGCCACCTCCGGCGCGCCCGCCTTCACGGCGCTGAGGAAGGCGATCATCCGCCGCAGGTCGTAGCTCTCGGGGAAGCCCTTGCGCCCCATCAGCCCGCGCTCCTCCAGCACCGCCGTCGGGTAGAGGAAGCCGTCCGTGGTGATCAGCTCCACCTTCGGGTGGTCCGGCCAGCGGGCCAGGATGGCCTGCAGCACGCGGGCGAAGGTGCTCTTGCCCACCGCCACGCTGCCGGCGATGCCGATGATGTAGGGCGGCGGCACCACGGGGCGGCCGAGGAAGGTGTCCTGCACCACGCCGAGCCCGCGCGCCGCCGCCACCTGCAGGTTCAGCAGGCGGGAGAGGGGGAGGAACACATCCGCCACCTCCTTCAGCGACAGCTGCTCCGTCAGGCCGCGCAGCCCGGCGATGTCCTCGTCCGACAGGGAGAGCGGCGTGTTGGCGCGCAGCTCCGCCCATTCGGCGCGCGGGAAGACACGGTAGGCCGGGGGCCCGCCGAGCGAGGCGCCGGCCGCTCCGGCGGCGGGGCTCGGCCGGCCCGGGACGGGCGGGGTGCCGTGGTGCATGGGTCGTTTCCTTGTCGGCCTGCTGGCGGGCCGAGTCTTGCACCGCTTTGCTGCGTTGCGAAGGGCGGGCTGGCGTGATCCGCCATGCCGGCGGAGGATGGCAGCAAATCCCGCCTGGAGGAACGCCGCATGACCGAGGCCGAAGCCACCCTGCCCCCGCCGCCCGAGCCCGGCGCCGTGGCCGAGATCCGGCCCGGGCTGCGCTGGGCGCGGATGCCGCTGCCCTTCCCACCCGGCCATGTGAACCTCTGGCTGCTGGCGGATGGCGCGGGCTGGCTGGCCGTCGATGCCGGGGCGCGCACCGACGAGTCGGTCGGCCTCTGGACCCGCATCCTGGAGGAGGGGCTGGAGGGCCGCCCCGTCACCCGCCTGCTGGCCACGCATTTCCACCCCGACCATGTGGGCTTCGCCGGCTGGCTGTGCGAGCGCACCGGCGCCGCGCTGCTGATGCCGCGCGCCGAGTACCTGATGGCCCGCTTCCTCTGCCTCGACACGGATGAGGGCATGTCGGCGCAGCAGCTCGACTTCGCGGCCGCCCTGGGCGCGCCGGAGGACTACCTGGCCTTCCTCGCCGCGCGCGGCCCGCTCTACGCCCGCGCCGTGATGCCGCTGCCCCGCCAGTACCGCCGCATCGCCCAGGACGACCGGATCGCCATCGGCGGCCAGGAGTGGCGGGTGATGACCGGCGGCGGCCATGCGCCGGAGATGGCGGCGCTGCACTGCGCCGAACTCGGCGTGCTGATCGCGGCGGACCAGATCCTGCCGCGCATCAGCCCCTATGTCGGCGTCGGCGCCACCGAGCCGGAGGCGGACCCGCTGCGCGATTTCCTCGACTCGAACGCCAGGCTGCGCGCCCTGCCGGCGGAGACGCTGGTGCTGCCCTCGCATGGCGAGCCCTTCCTCGGGCTGCATGAGCGGATCGATGTGCTGGCGGCGCACCATGCGGAGCGACTCGGCACGCTGGAAGCCGCCTGCGCCACGCCGCTCACCGCCTACGAGGCGTCCGGCGTGCTGTTCCCGCGCGTGAAGGAACACCGGCCGCGCGGCTTCGCCCTGGGCGAGACACTGGCGCACCTGAACCGGCTGGTGGCGGAGGGGAGGGTGGTCAGGAGCGGCGACGAGGTGCCGCGCTACAGCAGAAAGTAAGAGACGTTCTTTTTTGGAAAAAAGAACCAAAAAACTTTTGTCAGTTCAGCGCGGCGCCAAACTGACAAAGTCTTTTTGCTTCTTTTTCTTCAGAAAAAGAAGATCTTAATTCTCCAGCATCCGCCGCAGCAGCTCGACATCCTCGGCGAAGGTGCTGTCGGACTGCATCAGCTCCGCCACGCGGGAGACGGCGTGCATCACCGTGGTGTGGTCGCGGTTGCCGAAGCGGCGGCCGATCTCGGGCAGCGAGCGGGAGGTGAGCTGCTTGGCCAGGTACATCGCCACCTGGCGCGGCCGGGCCACGTTGCGGGCGCGGCGGGCCGAGGACATGTCGGTGAGGCGGATGTTGTAGTGCTCCGCCACCTTGCGCTGGATCTCCTCGATCGTCACCCGGCGGTCATGGGCGCGCAGGATGTCGTGCAGCACTTCCTGCGCCGATTCCAGCGTGATCGGCCGGCCGAACAGGTTGGCGTGGGCGATCAGCCGGTTCAGCGCGCCCTCCAGCTCCCGCACGTTGGAGGTGATCTTGTGCGCCAGGAACTCCAGCACGCGCGGCGGCACCTCCACCTCGGCACCCTGCGCCTTGGCCTGGAGGATGGAGATGCGCAGCTCGTAGGTGGTGGCGTGGATGTCGGCCACCATGCCGCAGCCGAGCCGCGTCCGCAGCCGGTCCTCCAGCCCCGAGAGGTCGGAGGGCGACTTGTCGGCGGAGACGACGATCTGCTTCCCGGCATCCACCAGCGCGTTGAAGGTGTGGAAGAACTCCTCCTGCGTGTTGTCCTTGCCGATCAGGAACTGCAGGTCGTCGATCATCAGCACGTCGACGGAGCGGAGGCTCTCCTTGAACTCCATCGTGCTCTGCGAGCGCAGCGCGGCGATGAAGCGGTACATGAACTTCTCGGCCGACATGTAGGCGACGTTGCGCTGGCCGTTGAAGGAGATCGCCCAGGCGATGGCGTGCATCAGGTGCGTCTTGCCGAGGCCGACGCCGCCATAGAGGAAGAGCGGGTTGAAGCCCGGGCTGGCCGGCTTCTCCGCCACGCGGCGGGCGCAGGCATGGGCGAACTCGTTAGGCTTGCCCACCACGAAGCTGTCGAAGGTGAAGCGCGGGTCGAGCGGCGCCGCCCAGTCGTTGCGCGACTCGGGGACGCGCGGCTCCGGCCCGCGCGGCGGGGAGGAGAGCGGCTCGGCCAGCGGCAGGGTGGTCTGGTGCGCGCGCGCCACGGGCGCGGCGCCGGCCAGGCCATCCGCCTGCGGCGCGGCCTCGGCGGCCTCCAGCGAGCGGCTCTCGGGGGCCACGCGGATGTCGATGCGGCGGACGCCGAGATTCTCGGCGCCCCAGAGGCTGCGCAGGCGGTCGCCATAGTGGTTGCGCACCCAGTCGCGCAGGAAGCGCGTGGGCAGCAGGATGACCGCCTCCTCGCCCTCGATGGCGGAGAGGGTCATCTGGCGCAGCCAGCTGCGATACTCGACCTCGCCCACTTCCTCGCGCAGGCGCCCGCGGATCCGGGCCCAGGCTTCCGTCACCTGTCCCGGCGCGACGGAGGAGGGAGTGCCGAGCTCATTCTCCATGCGAAGCACCTGCCACCCTATGTCTTGGCCTTTGGCCGGCCTGATGCATCCCCTCACGGGGCGACGATAAACCGATGTGGAGACGCACGCCTCCTGTCCGGTCTTTCCGCCGGGGAAGGCGGAGCCAGAGGCGGAAACAGTCCTGCAGCGCGTCGGATATCAGGCGCAATTCACCATTCCGCCTTTATGCTGTCGGATTCAGGAGTGAACCCGACAGATGAAAGACGACCGGTAACGCCGTGATGTAAACTGATACTTCTAGTCCGGCCGGCTGTTCCGGGAGGCTATCCCCCGCTGCGCCCTGGGCGCAACGGGTTCTTGCTCGGAACATCGCTCCCGGCCGGTCACCCCGCAGTGTGCGGGGTGAGGTCAGGCCTGGGCGGAGTCCAGGGCCTTGATCCGCGAGGTCAGGCGGGAAAGCTTGCGGGCCACCGTGTTCAGGTGGAGCACGCCCTTGGTCACGGCGCGCTGCATTTCGGGCTGCGCGTCCTTGAAGGCGGCCTGCGCGGCGGCCTTGTCGCCCCCCGCAATAGCCTTCTCGACCTTGGTGAGGAAGGTGCCAACGCGCGAGCGGCGGGCGCGATTGCGCTCGTTGCGAGTGGCCGTCTGTCGGATGCGCTTGCGCGCGGAAGCCGTGTTCGCCATGGCGGTGTTTCGAACCAGTCGTCTGTGTCTCAGGAACGCAGGCAACCCAGGCGAGCCCGGGACCACTGCGGGAAGGCGCGGTTTCTAGCCGCCGGGGGGGCGCAGAGTCAATGCGCAGCCGCTTCCGCCGCGTGGCATGGCCGCCCCGGTGGGGGCACATGGCGGCCGCGGCGCCCCTGGGGCCAGGGCGAATCCGGCTTTCCGCCCCGCCCGGTGGCCTCGCGGGCGGGGTGCCCGGCGGGGCCGGGACTCGGGCCGCCACGGCGCGGCGGCGGCCCTCCCCGGCCGCCGGATGGCGGCGAATGGCGCCGCCTCAGCCGCGGAAGGCCGGCTTCCGCTTCTCGACGAAGGCGGCCATGCCCTCCTTCTGCCCCTCCGTGCCGAACAGGCTGAGGAACAGGCGGCGCTCCAGCCGCACCCCCTCGCGCAGCGGCAGCTCGAAGGCGGCGTTCACCGCCTCCTTGGCCATCGCCACGGCGGGAGCGGAGAGGGCGCCGATCTTCTCCGCCACCTTCACCGCCTCGGGCAGCAGCTCGGCCGCCGGCACCACCCGCGCCACCAGCCCGGCGCGCTCCGCCTCCTCGGCCGGCATCATCCGCCCCGTCAGCACCATCTCCATGGCCTTGGACTTGCCGATGGCGCGCGTCAGCCGCTGGCTGCCCCCCGCGCCGGGGATGATGCCGAGGTTGATCTCCGGCTGGCCGAACTTCGCCGTGTCGGCGGCCAGGATCATGTCGCACATCATCGCCAGCTCGCAGCCGCCGCCCAGGGCGAAGCCGGCCACGGCGGCGATGACGGGCTTGCGCACCGTCAGCACCGCCTCCCAGCTCTCGGCGATGAAGTCGGCCGTGTAGGTCTCCGGGTGGCGGAGGTGCTGCATCTCCTTGATGTCGGCCCCCGCCGCGAAGGCCTTCTCGCTGCCGGTGATGATGATGGCGGCGATGGCGGGGTCGGCGTCGAAGTCGCGCAGCGCCGCCGCCATCTCCCGCGTCAGGGTGTTGCACAGCGCGTTCAGCGCCGCCGGGCGGTTCAGCCGGATGATGCCGGCGGGCCCCTGGGTCTCGGTCAGGATCATCGTGTACTCGGCCATGGGCGCGTTCCTCTCAGCGTTGGGTGCGGGCGCAGAAGAAGGTGCTGCGGCCCGATTGGACGATGCGCGAGACGCCGCCGCAGCCCGGCGGGCCGGGGCAGAGCGGGCAGGGCGCGCCCGCGCGGTCATAGACCTGGAAGCGGTCCTGGAAGTGGCCCAGCTCGCCATCGGCCTGCACATAGTCGCGGAGCGAGGAGCCGCCGGCGGCAATCGCCTCCTCCAGCACGGCCCTGATGGCGGGCACCAGCCGCGCCGCGCGCGCGCCGGCGACGGTGTGCGCCAGCCGGCGGGGCGAGAGCCCGGCGCGGAACAGCGCCTCGGCCACGTAGATGTTGCCGAGCCCGGCCACCACGCGCTGGTCGAGCAGCGCGGCTTTGATGGGCGTCCGCCGGCCGGCCAGGGCGGCGGAGAGGATGGCGGCGGTGAAGCCCGCCTCCAGCGGCTCCGGCCCCATGCCGGCGAGCAGCCTGTGGGCGTCCTCGGCGGCGGTGGGCACCAAGTCCACGCTGCCGAAGCGGCGCGGGTCGACGAAGCCCACCACCTGCCCGTCATCGGTTTCCAGCAGCAGGTGCTCATGCGCGGGCGGGGGCGCGTTGGCGCGGGCGGGGCGGGCCACCATCCGGCCGGACATGCCGAGGTGGATCAGCGCCGAATCGCCGCCCGAGAGGCGCATCAGCATGTACTTGCCGCGGCGGCGGAAGCCCTCCACCCGCGCGCCGGTCAGGCGCTGCGCCAGCCCCTCGGGGAAGTGCCAGCGCATGCCGGCGCGGTTGGTCGCGGCGCGCACCAGGGTGCGGCCCTGCAGCACGGCGGCCAGGCCGCGCATCACCGTCTCCACCTCGGGAAGCTCGGGCATGGGGCGGGGCCTTCAGGGGGCGAGGACGTGGAAGCCGGTGACGCCCGCGGCCAGCAGGGCGCGGAGGTCGCCCGCCTCCAGCGCGATGCAGCCCTCGGTGGGGGCGTAGCCCGGCCGGGCGAGGTGCAGGAAGATGGCGCTGCCCCGCCCGCGCACCACCGGCGCGTCGTTCCAGCCCAGCACGCCGACGATGTCGTAGAGGCTGTCCTGCCGCCACAATTCCTCGTGCCGGGCGTCGTGCGGCAGGCGGATGCGGGTGTTGTAGGCGGGGTGGGAGGAATCGTCGCACCAGCCATCCTCGGGCGCGATCGGCTCCACCGGCACGGCGCAGCGGGGTGCCGCGCCGCGGTCGGCGCGGTAGAGCACGCGGCGCAGCGGCAGCGGGCCGGCGGGGGTGGCGCCGTCCCCCTCCTCCTTGTGCGCGCGCACGCCGCCCTTGCCGAGGGCGCAGCGCCAGGTGGTGCCGCGCAGCGTCAGGCGGCCATCGGGGAAGACGAGTGCGGTGTTCGGGTCGGGGCTGGCCATGCCCGCAGGATGCGGCGGCGGCCGGGTTTGGCAAGGGGTGGCGAGGAGGGGGGTGGCGGGGAGGGATCCCCCGCCGCCCGCGCCGGCGGCCTCAGCCCAGCAGGTGGCCGAAGCGCGCCGCCTTGGTCGCCAGGTAGCCGTCGTTCACGCCATTGGCCTCGAACTGGTGCGCCTCCCGCCCCTCCACCGCGATGCCGCAGGCGGCGAGGCCGGCCATCTTGTCCGGGTTGTTGGTCAGCAGCCGCACGCGGCGGATGCCGAGCTGCTCCAGCATGGTGGCCGCCACCAGGAAGCCGCGCTCATCGGCGCCGTAGCCGAGCGCCCGGTTGGCATCCAGCGTGTCCAGCCCCTGGTCCTGCAGCGTGTAGGCGCGCAGCTTGTTGACGAGGCCGATGCCGCGCCCCTCCTGCGCCAGGTAGAGCAGCACGCCGGCCCCCTCCTGCGCCATGCGGCGGATGGCGCCGCGCAGCTGCGGGCCGCAATCGCAGCGCAGGCTGCCCAGCAGGTCGCCGGTGAAGCATTCGGAATGGGCGCGCACCAGCGGCGCGCCGCCCGCCGCCGCCAGCTTCTCCGGCTCGCCCACCAGGATGGCGAGGTGCTCGATGCCGCCATCGGCCGCGCGGAAGGCGACGATGCGGCTCTCGGCGGAATCCTCGAGCGGCACCCGCGCCTCGGCCACGCGCGTCAGGCTGGTGGCGGCGGCGGCGGGGTAGGCCAGCACCTCGGCCGCCGGCACGGTCAGCAGGCCGAGCGTGGCGGCGGCATCCTCCCGCGCCGGGGCCACCACCAGGGCGGGCAGCAGCCGCCCCAGCTTGGCCAGCGCCAGCGCCGCCGGCGCCAGGGGGGGCGTGGCCTGCAGCTCGGGCATCTCGGGCAGCAGCCGCTCGGTCACCGGGTCGGCCAGGCGGCGGAGCGCCTCGGGCGCCAGCAGGGCGGCGGGCAGCCGCAGCGCCACCGCGCCCTCCTCCAGCCGGCGGCCCTCCG